>CAYZUW010000341.1:0-4593 GCA_964481325.1 uncultured Saprospiraceae bacterium | reverse complement strand
AGTTGGTAGAGCATCAGCCTTCCAAGCTGAGGGTCGCGGGTTCGAGTCTCGTCTCTCGCTCTAATTTTACTTAAGAGTAAATTTCGAATGTTAGACTTTTTTGCGGTTACTTATTATATAGGATAGTAAAGACTATCTTAATAGTTGTTGAAAAAATTATCATAGGAAAGACTGCCATTGTAGCTCAGGGGTAGAGCACTTCCATGGTAAGGAAGGGGTCGTGGGTTCAAATCCCACCATTGGCTCCAGAATATATTTGAACTTTTATTAATTAATTTATTGCTCATATCTAAAATTCATTACTGATGGCAAAAGAAACCTTTGAAAGGACTAAACCTCACGTAAATATCGGCACCATTGGTCACGTAGATCATGGTAAAACAACTCTTACCGCTGCCATCACGAATGTGTTGGCTGGTCAAGGGCTAGCAGAAAAAAAGGACTACGATTCTATTGATGCTGCTCCAGAAGAGAAAGAAAGAGGTATTACTATTAACACGGCTCACGTAGAGTACGAGACGGCTGTTCGTCACTACGCTCACGTTGATTGCCCAGGTCACGCGGATTATGTAAAAAACATGGTTACGGGTGCTGCACAGATGGATGGTGCTATACTAGTAGTTGCGGCTACAGATGGTCCTATGCCACAAACAAGAGAACACGTACTATTGTGTAAGCAAGTAGGTGTACCTAAGATTGTTGTATTCATGAATAAGGTTGACCTTGTTGATGATGCAGAAATGTTAGAATTAGTAGAAATAGAAGTAAGAGAAATCCTTGATCAATACGAGTTTGGTGGAGACGATGCTTCTGTTATTCCTGGTTCTGCACTTAAAGCGCTTGAAGGAGATGCTGGTGCTGTTGAATCAATTCAAAAATTGATGGAAGCAGTTGATAAAGATATTCCTGAGCCACAAAGAGAAATTGATAAGCCTTTCTTGATGCCTATCGAGGATGTATTTTCTATCACAGGTCGTGGTACAGTTGCAACTGGTAGAATCGAAAGAGGAGTAATCAATACAGGAGATCCTGTTGAGATTATCGGTATGATGAAAGACGACGAAAAGCCGTTGACATCTACTATCACAGGAGTTGAAATGTTCCGTAAGATTCTTACTAGAGGTGAAGCTGGTGATAACGCTGGTTTACTTCTTAGAGGTATCGATAAGGAAATGATTAAAAGAGGAATGGTTATCTGTGCTCCAGGTTCAGTACAACCTCACAACCACTTCAAGTGTGAAGTATACGTGTTAGGTAAAGATGAAGGTGGAAGACACACTCCGTTTTTCAATGGTTATAGACCACAATTTTATTTCAGAACAACAGATGTTACTGGAGACTGTAAGTTGCCTGACGGTGTAGAAATGGTTATGCCTGGTGATAACGTTACACTTGAAGTAAAGTTGATCAACAAAATTGCAATGGAAAAGGGTCTACGTTTTGCGATCAGAGAAGGTGGTAGAACTGTAGGTGCTGGACAAGTTATTGAGATTATTGCCTAAGCAATTTTTTTAGTACATACAAGAAAGTAATTGTGAGAATTAAGCATCTTTTTAGGTGCTTAATTTTCCCATTTACAGATAGGCGATAAAGTATCGCACAATTACAATATATTTTGTAATAATTACGGGCATAGTTCAATGGTAGAATAGAGGTCTCCAAAACCTTTGATCTGGGTTCGAATCCTAGTGCCCGTGCAAATTTAGATTACAATGGATAGATTATTATTTTCATTCAAAGAAAGTTACGATGAACTCATCAATAAAGTAACTTGGCCTACTTGGCCAAATTTACTTTCTAGTACGGTTACAGTGCTTATTGCATCAGTAATCCTAACTTTGATAATTTTTATTCTAGACTCTCTTTCAAATAGAGGTTTAGATCTGGTTTACACATTCTTTGAAACGACAACCTAGTCATAGCTTAAACGATATGATGACAGACGAAAAGGCAAATACAGAAGATCAATCTAATTTGGAAGACCAAGGAACAGAGCAGTCGTCTGTTGATACGTCTCATAAAGATGCGGTTGTATCGTCAGAAGTAACTGAAGAATCTGAAATAAATGCAGATGCTACCACTTCGGAAACAGTAGTTGAGACAGTTTCCAATGAAGATGTTGTTTCTAGTGAAGAAACACAAGCTGATGCTTCAGAAACAGAAGTTGCTGAAAATGTAGTGCCAGTTTTACCGAAGAAGGAAAAAAAGGTGGACACAGGAAGGAGATGGTATTCGCTTCGTGTAATTAGCGGTAAGGAAAGAAAAATCAAAGAAAGAATCGAATTAGAGATTCAAAGGTCTGGATGGACAGATTTTATAACACAAATCTTAGTCCCTACAGAAAAGGTTTATAAAATTAGACAAGGAAAAAAAGTTATCTCTGAAAGAAATATTTTACCTGGTTACATATTAGTGGAAGCTTTGGCTAAGAATTTTACAGGAGAAATGGTGCAAGCCATTACTGGAATGCCAAACGTAATTCACTTCTTGGGAAGAAATAATCCTATACCTATGCAGCAGTCTGAAGCAAACAGAATGCTAGGTAAAGTGGATGAATCTCAAGATGTTGGAGAATCACTTCTTGAGCCATATATAGTTGGCGAAACAGTGAAAATTATCGACGGACCATTCAACGAATTTGTTGGAGACATTCAAGAGATAAACGAAGAAAAGAAGAAGCTGAAGGTAATAGTGAAAATATTTGGAAGAGGTACAGAAGTAGAATTGAACTTCATCCAAGTAGAAAAACAAGCATAACGCACTCTAATATTATATTAATAAAGGGACAATTTGAATACAGAATCGCTTCCCTGTGTTCATAATGATTAAAGAAAACAACAATGGCAAAAGAAGTAGAAACGTTTATAAAAATGCAAGTTAGGGGAGGTTCAGCTAACCCTGCTCCACCAGTAGGACCTGCTTTAGGTGCGAAAGGTGTAAATATCATGGAATTCTGTAAGCGTTTTAATGCTAAGACAGAAGATTCAAGAGGTAAACTATTACCAGTTGTTATTACTGTTTACAAGGATAAGTCTTTTGATTTCATTATCAAAACACCACCTGCTGCGACTCAATTATTAGAGTTGTCAAAACTTAAGAAGGGTTCATCTGTACCTAACCGTGATAAGGTTGGGACGGTTACATGGGATCAAGTGAAGCAAGTAGCAGAGGTAAAGATGCCGGATTTAAATGCATTTACTATGGACTCTGCTATGAAGATGGTAGCAGGTACAGCACGTAGTATGGGTATCATTGTAAAGGGTACTCCTCCTTGGGAAAACTAAGAATAATTATTTCATAATATAGGCCTTAGGTCTATAGGGAGTTTTGGCTAAAACCAGAACGCTAACACCTAAAATATCATACTATGCCTAAAATTGGTAAAAAAAGAAAAGAAGCAGAAAAGCTTGTTGATCCAGAAAAACAATATGAGATCAAAGAAGCTATGCATCTTGTAAAAAAGGTCAGCACACCTAAGTTTGACGCTTCGGTTGATCTTCACATTAGATTAGGAGTAGATCCTAGAAAAGCCGATCAAGCACTGAGAGGCACTGTTTCCCTTCCACACGGTACTGGTAAGACAAAGCGCGTTGCAGTTTTTTGCACACCTGACAAAGAGCAGGAAGCAAAGGATGCAGGAGCTGATTTTGTTGGCCTAGAAGAACTTGTAACTAAAGTACAAGGTGGATGGACAGATGTTGATGTGGTTATTGCAATGCCACAAACCATGGGTCAAGTGGGTAAGATCGGTAGAATATTAGGACCAAGAGGCCTAATGCCGAACCCTAAAACAGGGACAGTAACACCAAATGTGGGAGCTGCTGTAGCGGAAGTAAAAAAAGGAAAAATTTCTTTTAGAGTAGACAAGTTTGGAATCATTCATACTTCAGTGGGTAGAGTTTCTTTTTCTGCTGATCAATTGTTTGATAATGCAATGGAAGTTTTGAATTCAATCATGAAGATGAAACCTTCTACTGTAAAAGGAACATACGTTAAATCACTTACTTGTGCTAGTACTATGAGCCCAGGCATTAAGTTAGACCCAAAGTCTTTATAATTTATTCTTTAAATATTTAATTTTCAAAAAATGACTCGTACAGAAAAAACAACGGCAGTTGAAGAATTAAAGCAAAAATTTGAAGAATATTCATTTTTCTACTTGACAGATTCTTCAACACTAACTGTTGAACAAGTAAACCAATTAAGAAGAGATTGCTTCGAAAAAGACGTTGAAATGAAGGTTGTGAAAAACACCCTTGCAGCTAAAGCGTTAGGAGAGGCATCTGAAGATAAA
This sequence comes from uncultured Saprospiraceae bacterium, assembly GCA_964481325.1. Lineage (GTDB taxonomy): Bacteria > Bacteroidota > Bacteroidia > Chitinophagales > Saprospiraceae > JALZVN01. Next base: position 299 of record CAYZUW010000341.1, on the reverse strand, counting down.
AATTACAATAAGTTACTCGATTCCTTAAAGGGACCAACTGCGATTATGTTTAGTAAGGTAGCGAATGTACCAGCTAAAGTAATAGAAGAGTTTCGTAAAAAGGCGGATTACCCAGTATTGAAAGCAGCGTATATTGATGCTGATATTTTTGTGGGTGATGACCAAGTGAAAGCATTAGCTAGCTTGAAGTCTAAAGAAGATCTTATTGGAGATGTAATCATGTCATTACAATCACCAATGAAGAATCTTTTGGGATCACTTCAATAAGGTCAAAATACACTTACAGGTATTTTAAAGAC
>CAYZUW010000340.1:0-4598 GCA_964481325.1 uncultured Saprospiraceae bacterium | reverse complement strand
CGCTTGTCCTGACGCACTCCGTGCTCTATGTTTCGGCTGGCGCCTCCACTTTTTTAGATACCGTAGGAATATGCAATTATGGTCTCACAAAAACTGTAGCGGCATTTTCTATATCAACATCATTATCAGTACTCATCTTTACGGTTAATGTATATTGATCAGAATCAAAAACAACATTGTCCATAAAAGATTGATCTACACGAATTATCAAGGCCAAATCGCCCGAATAAGTACCATCTTCAAATCGAACCCCTTCTCTACCAATCAGATTGGTTCCAGGGAGAATTTCCTCCTCATTCAACATTATTGGTTTATCAAAACTAAAGTCTACAGTGCTAACATCTATTCTATTGACTATCGGCATATCACAACTGAGCGCATTAGCTGTATTCAACAAACTCTTATCATGATATTCATAGGCCAGATCCAAAGCTGGCGCAACCAATATTATAAATGGCCCATCAAGCGTATCCATTGTCACAAACGATTCACCCTGTACATACATCTCCCCAGACCCAACTATGGCATTACTTCCCTGACAACAACTTTGGATAAATACTGCAGATGAAAAAACTAATAGATAAAACAATAGTAATTGGTTGATTCTTTTCATTTTGTATTTTTTAATTGATTAGAAAGACTTCTAGTGTACAGATATAACGAATCTACTCACGATATTGTACTCCTCAATAGGATTTTAATTTGACTTATTAATACTATGCATTCATTCAAAACCTTGCACAAAAAAGAATGTTATACCTTCAATTACTTGTCAAAGTTAAAAAAACACAATACCTGCATGAGATACCTACTAATTACCCTTATAAGCCTTCAAGCTTGCCTTTTAGTGGCTCAAAACAAAGAAGACATCAACCTTCTAGATACAGATACCACCTGGAGAAAGGAAACACTATTTTTTCCCTTTCCATTTGCTAGAGATATAGACCTAGAAGGACAGATAGACGTCAGATTCAGCAAAGGCTGGTCTGACCAAGAGAGTCCTCTATTTTGGTCATACGCCTTCGGTTGGGACATCACACGCAAAGAAAAATTTACAGAGGCAGAGATTGAAGAGATAATGGTAAAATACCTCGGCGGCCTTATGAAAGTAGTCAACCGAGACAAGGACTTTATAGTCCCAGAAACCATCGCTCTCTTCACTGAAGTACCCAATAACAAGGATATGATTTCCTATAAAGGCAAAATCAGAATGCACGACTCCTTCTTCTCCAAAAAAATTGTAGTCTTGAACGTCATCGGAAAATACCATTTTTGCAAACAAGACGGAAGAGCAAAACTCCTCTTCAAGCTTTCTCCGCAAGATCTAGACCACGAAGCCTGGGAGTATTTGAATCAAGCGAAGTTTCAGGCTGATGTTTGTAAGTAACAAAGAAATTTAAATGAGCTAGTGGTTGGATTCAAAAATAAAGTTAGTAACCAAAAAAACCTATAGCGTCCAAGTACATCCAAACAGTAATAAACCCAGAAAATAAAAATCCTAAAACTAGCGATATAGGTCTAACTGAAACAAGAAGTTTGTTCAAGTTCAATTCATAGTAAATAGACAATACTTCAATCCCCCAGCCCAAGGAATAAAAAACATTAGCACCGAACAAAAATAAACATGATAAAACAATGTATGTTACATTTCCAAAAAATGAAATGAATCCACTTAAGACAATAGGAATCAATAGTTGAATGATGGCCAAAAATATATTGTAAAACAATCTTTTTTTCTCCCACCACCCAATACATTCTTTTATCCTTACCTTAAATTCCAAAACCTCTAACTCCCTATCTAATATATCGTTCTGATTCATGTCCACTCTTTGGATAGCCTTTTTATTCGCTCTTATTTTTCATTCAAAAACTGAGTAATTTCAGATGCTATGATTATATTATCCGTTAAAGAAAGTAATGGCGAAACAGATATAAAGAAACCTATTCTTTTCAATGATAGTTCTGTAGGCGTTTGCGCGAATCCAGCTGATGCATCTACTTTAATTTGAGAAATAGATAAAGTAGAAAAAAGGCATAAAAATGCCGCGGTTAGAATCATACTTTTCATATTAACAATAGTGTGTTTTAGTATATAACTTTCAATTTATAATTTCATTGTAAGGATTAAGCAATAATTATCTAATCTTAACAAGATCGATGAAGGAGGTGATAATACCTATATGTCCAGCCTTTAAAACTAGCATGGCGATCCACCGCCAACTATTAGTATATCATAGAATCCATTTGTAGCTTTAGGGTTAGAGAGTAAGAGATGATAATCCCACCCCTTATAAGTCATGGAAGTTCTGGTAAGTATTTCAGGAATACCATCTCCATTCAAGTCTCCTACCCAAATGATTTCGCCTCCGCCTGCGTAGCCTCCAGCCCATTGACCAATATCTGCTTTATACAGTTGTATATCGATTGGTTCTTTACCTTTTTCTACGACGCGTATCCAAAGCTCATAATTTTTAATCTGTTGAAAAGGACCAATGTTAAATTCATCTTGATGGGACATGAACTCTCCCTCTCCCTTAGCATAGGCCATACAATCAAGCCTGATTCCTTCATTTTTATAATTATTGGTGTACCACAAATGTTCTTGCTGAAAGGGGAAGAATTTTTTATTTAAATAATTTCCTTGTAAACTAGATGATTGGATGTTTATCCCTCCTATAATTAATAAAGGCATACGCTCCATTGACTTCATTTTTGCCACATAACTATGACCATATTTCAAAGTAGTATCTACTAATTCTATCGGCGCCACATGAAAGTCTTGAAATCCTGTATTTGCATTTTTATCTGTAGCATACAGACCTTGATAAGAAGAACAGTTTACAAGCAAAGGAAAATTATCAACTGACTTATCATTAGGTACAATAATATTTATACCATCTCCACTACATTTTTGAACATCTATATAGGCCGAAAAAACGTACCCTTTTTTACCATCGTAAACCGCATCAAACCAAAATCCTTGATTGCTATCGATGGTATCTCTATAGATACTATTTTGGCATATATAAATCAGCTTTTTATATGGAATGGTTATGAGATTGGGATAGTCGATGGAAGGTCTTTCACGTAATTTAAGACCAGATTCGGCGGTAATCGTTGCTGTCATTTTATTTTCACAATCCAAACTATTTTGCGAAAAGCCTATATTCAAGAACATTGAAAAAATGAAAAACACAAAGCACAATCTAATAAGCATACTATATTTCTTTTTTAAAACATTAATAACAGTACAATTTTAGGTTGTTCCAGGGTAATTCGGTCCACTATTCGAGTATTCGTTGGGATATATCAATTATTCGTATGTCTTAACAAGGAAATATCAAGAGAAAGTTAGTCATAGTCCACGATATTCATTTCACTGAAGTATTTGAAGAATAATCTGCTTAAACACATGCATCCCCGTTTCAATCAACTCATCTGGGAAATCATAATCTTTATTATGCAATGCAGGTGTATTTACTCCAGCGCCCATGCCAAACATTCCTGTCTTGTAGTCTTTCGAAAACCAACCAAAGTCTTCCCCAAATTTGAATGGATATGGACGCTCCTCTTGTTTTAAATTTAATGTGGACGCCGCCGCCCGAATTATAGAATTGCATTCTGTTTCGTTCGCTGCAGCAGGAAAATATTCAAACCAGTCCATCGTATGCCCTAAGCCTTCTTCTTCACAAACATCAGATATGATTTTATGAATGTTCTGTTTTAGCAATTCCATTTTAGGAGTGCTCCAAGTACGTACAGTGTAATGCAATTCACCAGACGCTGGAGAGATACCATAATTCTTTTCTCCCATAGAAACATGGACAGGTGTCAATACGGCAAAATCATCATGCTTTGGATCCGATAAGTTAAGCCCCTCTAAACCAGAGATAATTTTAGCGATTGCCGCAGAGGGATTGAGTCCTTTATCGGGTTCTGCAGCGTGCGATTCTTTGCCAGTTAATGAAACGGAGAAACTAATCACTTCAGCAGAGAATCCACCATCCATCACCAATATCTTGTGTAATTCTTCTCCTGGAATATTGTGGAGTGCAAAAAGATAGTCGAAATCAAGTTGTCTAAACCTATCATCTTGAAGCATTTGAGCTGCCCCCTTTCCATTTTCTTCAGATGCTTGAAATAGCAAAGTAACTTTTCCTTGCTTTAAATTTTGCTCTCCGAGCCAGGCACTCAATCCAGCCACTATTGCCATATGTCCGTCATGTCCACACTTGTGCGAAACCCCTTTGTTTGTTGATTGATATACGAAGTCGTTTTCTTCTAAAATAGGTAAGGCATCTAATTCGCAGCGTATGCCAATATTTGGCCCGGCAGTGCCAAACTCATAGCATACCGCTAGCCCATGTCCACCTAATTGACTTATTACTTTGGTAGGATTAGATTGCTTTACAAAAGCAGAAATACGAGCCGCTGTGTTGGATTCTTGCAGAGACAATTCAGGATGCTGATGCAACTCTTTTCTTAAGGCAATTAACTTATCACGCATTACTTGCAAATTAGAAATTAAGGTCAATAAATCTAATTCTTATTTCATTTTTTTAATAAGAAACATTTCTAGCCCTTGTACCTCTTATACC
>CAYZUW010000339.1:0-4623 GCA_964481325.1 uncultured Saprospiraceae bacterium | reverse complement strand
CTATTAGACCTACCCACCAAACGAGTACCAAAGTGAATGAATAAAAAAAAGCTGCAATTTTTCCTCTCATTTAGTTTTACTTTATTACTAAAGATTAAAAAAATTAAAGAAAGATTTTCTTTCTAATATAGATTGCAAATATGCTGAGCTTTAATTTTGAAAACAATAAGTTTCAACCACATTTTTCGTGTACTTATTTTGCTTAAAATCACACAGACAAAATCATATATAATTAATAATCATGCCTTAATATTACTTTTGCTATCTAAATATTAGTCCACATAAAAAATATGCTATTTAGAATAATTAATAAAAACCGAGGCCAGAAAGGTAACCCCCTCTTCCTTACTAAGAGATGAATACCTCTAAAATAACCGCAATTTCAAAGATTGAAATTTAAAGATATATTATAGTATCGATATAAAGATGTAGTAAAACACTACATCTCTCTGTTTTCGAAATATCTAGTATTATGGCTTTTATGTAAATCTTATAAAGTATAGGTAAACTACTGATAAGCAGTATACAAAACCACAAGACTTTCATTGAGCACAGCGGTTGGTGAAATATTATTTGCTGGATTTCCATTATTCACTACTGTTACGGTGCCATTCACGTAAGTATTATCAATCGTAAATCCATCCGCATTAAAGTCATTAATACTAGAAAGTATTTTTCCTAGATCGTCTCCGTTTTGATTTGAATAACGAACTCCGATGCAATGTGAACTGGAAGCATATCTTGAAATATCATTTAAAGAGTTTCCACTAGCGCCAATATAAATCGCCTGCTGAACAAAACTGCCGCTTTCATCGCGAGCAAAGCCAGTCATCGTTCCAAATGCGTTAGATATATTAGTAGCATTATTAGCACTGCCATTATCGCTATCTAAATCCATACTCTCTACATTTGCATGGGCTGTGAAGGTAATTTGAGAAGGTTTAAAAGGTAATCCCGTTATTGTTTGTGTACCTGAAGCACTGATCACAAAACTGCCTACATAGGTACTAGGCCCTACTTGGAGTTTTTGCCATCCATCAGTAGAAGAATATGTATAAAGGGTCTTCTCATCAGTATCATATAGCATCATTCCGTCAGTCGCTCCAGTAATGGCATTTCTTTCGGCAGAAGTTACAGAATGCAGTGCCACCAATGATTGCGCATTCGGAACTTGACTATAAACTAAATTCGGTAGCATCAAGGCTAAAATAATTACTAATTGTTTCATATACTCTTAACATCAAACATTTAGCCATTTTGGAAAAATTGTTGGGTATATCAAATTAAAATCGTGCCTAAAACGACGGTTGGGTCTTGTTATTTTTTATTTTAGAAATGTTTGCATAATTTCTTCTAAATTATATAAAAAAATCCCTTGCCTGAGTAGGCAAGGGATTTTGGCTGACGTATTATTTGTTTCAATGTATATACCTATATGTCTATACATTTTAGTTCTTAACAAACCTTCCACTATAAGATATTAGCCCCTCTTTTTGCAAAGTAAAAAAGTAAGTACCTGGAATTAAACTAGACACATTTATTTGTTGTCCATGATTCAAGATATCATCTTTAAGCAATTGCTTACGACCTAAAAGGTCATACACTTCTATGTTGTAACCTGTATCCAAATCTTCGATTTGTAAGTTTATAAAATCTTGTGCAGGATTAGGATATACTTCAATATTTATTGCTGAAAAATCACTTACACTGGTATCAATAATATCTCTTTGAGACCAAAAATAAGTAGCAATATTCTGTGCAAGCCCAATATTCCCATCTGCATCAATTGGTCATTAAACATTCGTTTCGTTACACTGAATGCTCATTGAAAATTAAACCACTTCCGCAAACAACTCCTCTCGCAACTTATCTACCTTATCCGACTTCACATAGTCGTTGTAGTCCATGAGCTGATCGATGATACCGTTAGGCGTGATTTCGATGATACGATTCACAGTAGAAGCGATCAACTCGTGATCATGAGAAGACATAATTAAGTTACCAGGAAATTCTTTCACTGCATTATTCAGCGCCGTAATAGATTCCAGATCCAAGTGACCCGTCGGTTCATTTAGTAATAAGAAATTCGGATGCGCGAGCATGATTTTACTCAACATACATCTCACCTTTTCTCCCCCACTCAATACAGAAGACTTCTTATAGATATCGTCTCCAGCAAAAAACATCCTACCCAAAAATCCACGGATAAATTGTTCTTCCTTTTCTTCACTATATTGACGCAACCAATCTACTAATTCAAGATCATTTGCGGCCGTAAAGAACTCATCATTCACACTCGGTAGATATTGCCAAGTGATGGTTTGTCCCCACTCTATTTTTCCATCGCCAAGATCACGTTCTCCCGCCAGCAATTCATAAAAAGCCGTCACCGCAGTAGAGTCCGCACCTAGTAGGGCAATCTTCTCTCCCTTATTCATTATAAAGGATACATTAGAGAAAAGCGTCTCGCCTTCTTCATTCACTGCAGATAGATTATCTACTCTCAATATCTGATCGCCTACTTCGCGCTCTGGCTTAAAGTTGATGAACGGATACTTACGCGTAGAAGGTTTGATTTCTGTGATGTCCAGTTTGTCCAAAGCCTTCTTTCTACTTGTCGCCTGTTTAGACTTAGAAGCATTGGCAGAGAACCGCTGGATAAACTCCATCATCTCTTTTCGCTTCTGCTCGTTCTTTTTATTCTTATTCGCAATCTGCTGCGCCATCAACTGACTAGACTGATACCAGAAAGTATAGTTACCTGTATAAGATTTGATTTGAGTATAGTCTATATCTACGATGTGCGTACACACCATATCTAGAAAATATCTATCGTGCGAAATCACAATTACCGTATTCTTAAAATCCGCCAAGAAATCCGACAACCAAGTCACCGTCCTAGGATCCAAGTCGTTCGTAGGCTCATCCAGCAAAAGCAAATCAGGGTTTCCAAACAAAGCCTGCGCTAGCAAAACCTTTACCTTTTGTGAACCATCCAGCTCCCCCATCAGCTTGTGATGAAAGCTTTCTTTGATTCCCATATTAGAAAGCAATTCTGCTGCATCAGATTCTGCCGTCCAGCCACCCATCTCACCATACTCATTCTCTAACTCCCCCGCACGAATACTTTCCGCTTCGGTAGCATCTGGATTCATGTAGATCGCATTTTTCTCTACGTTGATATCATAGAGCTCTTTATACCCCATGATCACTGTGTCCAATACCGTATGCTCTTCAAATTCGTTGTGGTTCTGCTTGAGTACCGCCATCCGATTGCCAGGCTCCAATGAAATAGACCCATTCGTAGGATCCAAATCCCCCGAAAGCAACTTCATAAAAGTGGACTTCCCTGCCCCGTTTGCCCCTATCACACCATAACAATTGCCTTTAGTAAACCTCAAGTTTACTTCATCAAACAATGGCTTCTTCGCGTATTGAAATCTTAAATTATCTACAGTTAGCATTTGCTATTTTTTAGTATTGATATTATTGTTCAGTATTATTATTTACTCCTCGCCGCCCGTTCTATTATCCGTCATATTATGAAACACGTTCATCACGTCGTCATCTTCTTCCAGCTTACCAAGTAGCTTGTCGATATCTTTCATTTGCTCTTCACTTATTTCCTTCATCGTAGTAGGAATGCGTTCAAAACCAGAAGACAAAATCTCAGAAGACATATCCTCCATCGCTTTCTGCAAAGTACCAAATGCCTCAAACGAACCATATATCATGATCCCCTCATCATCCTTAAACACATCTTCCGCACCGTGATCGATCAACTCAAATTCTAATTCCTCCAAGTCCTGCCCCGAATCCGCAATTTTGAAAAACGAAAGATGATCAAACATAAAAGATACCGAGCCTGTCGTCGCGAGATTACCTTCACACTTATTAAAGTAGGATCGCACATTCGCCACCGTTCTCTGATTATTATCCGTAGCCGTTTCCACCATCACCGCTATACCGTGTGGTCCATAGCCCTCAAATGTCACCTCCTTGTAGCCCGTCGTGTCCTTATCAGAAGCCTTCTTGATCGCGCGCTCTACATTATCCTTCGGCATATTCGCCGCCTTGGCATTTTGTATCACCGCCCGCAGCTTAGAATTGGTATCTGGATCGGGTCCCCCTTCCTTTACGGCTATCACAATATCCTTCCCGATACGAGTAAATACGCGCGCCATTTTACCCCAGCGCTTCATTTTTCTTTCTTTCCTAAATTCGAAAGCACGTCCCATAAAAAGTGTTTTGATATTTAAAGACAAAGCCCAAATAACCACCCTGTCTAATGAAGGTGCAAAAATACGCTGAATACAGCATAAAGCCAAGGAATTTTGACGTGCATTTTAGTCACAAAAGGTAGTTTTTAGCCCTTATTATTCGAAATAATGTATTGAATCCCTGAACTGTATAGGTTTATCTAGCGAATATTTGGGGGCCATCACGTCGCCTACTTCGGCAAAGCCTGCGTAGGCTTGTGACCGCGTCGTCCGCTAATATGGGATGCCGCGCTTCGGAGAAAAGGCATGCCTTTTCTCTACCTACCCACTATCCCATACCGCTACCACCGCTTGTCCTGACGCACTCCGTGCTCTATGTTTCGGCTGGCGCCTCCACTTTTTT
>CAYZUW010000338.1:0-4635 GCA_964481325.1 uncultured Saprospiraceae bacterium | reverse complement strand
AACATCTTTGAGCCTACTCAATAAACTAGTAGATTCCCAAAAATGGTCTATTTTGGTGAGACTTTTTTTCTTTTAAAATTCAATGATGCTTGTGCGACAACAACTTGGCGTGTCTGAGTATCAGTGAATTGAAAAGGAAAATATCGCCAAAAGAGACATTTTAGAGTTCCATGAGTATTCGGAATGGACTCACCTTCTACATATAACAACGCTAAGCATCAAAAAGATAACAAAACGCAATATTTATTAATATCTATAAAAAAACGGACAACTGCAAATTATTTGTATGCGACTGACCGAAGGTCACCAAGCGAGTCGCTCGGAGAGCGCAAGAACAAACGGTGGTAGTGGTATCGACTTTTCGTCGGTATGAACGGACGACGTGGTCACGTCCCGGTTTTTCTCGGGATCGTGATGGTCCCAAAGACATACTAGTTTACCCTTACTCCACATTAAGAATAAACCATTCGATCTTTTCTAGGTCAAGATTGGCTCTGCGACCTGCTGCTTTGGGCGCATAATACTTGGCGAGGTAATCCAAAATAACGGGTTCGTTGTCCCCCAAATCAGGCAAACCCTGTGTCGCCTGCATCCATCGAATCATGGTCTCCCATCCTGTTCGGGTCGCTCGGTTTTGCGTCACCAACTTGGAACTATGGCACGAAGTACATGCAGAAATAACAACTTGGAGATTGGGGTCGGCATGAAATCCCGTACGCACATGTATTCCGTCTACCACCTTATCCCAATTGGCTTCTTTGGCAGCAGCGGCAAGTCGTGCTTCGGCTCGTTGATTGTACTTTTGAATTTGTTCAGGCGTGAGTTTTTTGCGTTTAGTGAAATCATCCAATGAGTCGCCTAATAATAAATCACAGAAACAGCAAGTAATAATCAAAACAAAAAAACTAAGTATAGCAATAAGTACTGACCAGTTATTCGTCATAAATCCAGACCATAGCGATGGGCGATTCGGCTGACTCATGCTTCTACCTTTATAGCAATGCGGTGGCATGCATTATTCAGGTATCCTTTTGGATTCCAGCCTGGCAAAATCATGGGTTGGGTGTCTCCATGACTGTCGGTCGCCCTCGCCCAGACCTCATAATAGCCCCTTTCTGGGAATCGAATTTTTGCTTCAAATTTTTGCCAAGCAAATTTATTTTTTCCCGCTTGCACACTACACTTTTGCCAAGTTTTTCCAAAGTCAATGGAGTAGCTAACAGCTTCGATGGACTCGGCAGCTGTCCAAGCTTTTCCTCGGATAGGTAAGGATTGACTAAGACGGATGGTAGCACCCGTCTTTGGATAGGTAATCAGAGATTTTACTGGCATCCCTTCAATGATACACATATCTTTGTCATCGACCTTAGTACCTGGCGCAACAGGCTTACAAGGAATTCGATAAGCTTGTCCCATCATTTTTTGACCGTCGTGCATTTTGTTTCGAATCACGATTTTGCTCAGCCACTTTCCAGAACAAGAAGCAGGATATCCGCCAATCACTAGCCGTAAAGGGTAACCATTTAGCAAAGGCAGGTCTTCGCCATTCATCGACCAGGCAATCAAAGTTTCTTTTTCTAATGCTTTTGCGATAGGAACGCCACGAGAGATGGCATCTTTTTTAGGGTCTCCCGAAAGGTGCATGTCTTCTCCATAGTATCCAATGTACATTGCGTCAGGTTTGATGCCTGCATCTTTGAACACATCAGCCAATCGCACGCCTTTCCACGAAGCGCAACCCACTGCACCAGTAGTCCATTGGTTTCCTTTGGCTGGCGGATTAAATTCGCTCCGACCGTTGCCACCGCATTCTAGCGTTATATCATATGTATAATGCTGGAATTTAGTTTTGAGCTCTTGGATGGTATACGTCATAGGCCGCTTTACGGACTCGCCTTCAATACTAAGTGTCCATGTATCTATATTTATTTTAGTGGGTGGGATACCATTGTTGCGTACAAAGAATAATTCATTAGGTGTCAAATCCGAATCTAAATAATGAGCCGCCGTCTCTGCATTTATAGGTCTGTCATTGAGTATAGTCATCTTATCACTTTTACCTGGTAATCCTGTTGTAAACTTTGAGTCTAGTAAAGCAGCAGGTATCATATCTTCAGGAAAAGACTTGGCAAAAACGACTGGCATCCCGAACATCGAAGCTACAGAAGCGAGTAAGGTATCCTTAATAAATTTTCTTCTTTTATTTTTGTTCATTCAATATGATTGATTGGTATCGTCTACTTATATTGCAAAAATAGTTCGCTAACTTTTGATTAATATACATCGACCAGCAATAAATACTAGATTCTCAAGCGAATATAACACTCATTTAGTTAATCACAATACTCTGGTTGTCATCGATTTAAAAATTAATTCCCGAACCATTGTTACAAAGAAGTTGAAAATAATTGTCTTTGCGTCTCAAAGTCTTCTTCACTAGTAAGTTTTTGAATAGGTGTTTTATTTTGCTTCGATAAATAAGACCACTCTATCCATGAGCCATCGTAATTTTTCACATTTGGGTACTCTAAAATTTCTTTGAGTACAAAAGCGGTATGAGACGACCTTGAACCCGACTGGCAATATACGATGATGTTTTTATTTTTGGAAATTGCTTTTTGAGCCAGGTCGAATTTTAAATCTTTGAGGCACTTGATGCGATGATCATTTGTGAGATCTGACATGTTGGACCAATTGAAATGTATCGCATTAGGAATACAGCCTCTATCGAAAGCCCCTTTTTTATAAGAGAGTACTTCTCCCTGATGAACAAAACACTGACCTAGGTATTCGTAATCTTCACGAGTGTCTATAATAATATAATTCGTATCTCGGATAGCATTCAATACCTCTTCGTGGGTAGCGAGAATGTTTTTATTTTCTTTATAAGCAAAGGTGAAATCTTTATTTTTCTCAATAGTCCTTTGCTTTGTACTTAATGGATAACCCGCAATGGCCCATGATTTCTTCCCTCCATTTATAACTTTATAATTTTCGAATCCATAATAGTCAAGTACCCAGGCTAAGCGAAAAGCATCACTTCCTCCCTTAGTATCATATATAATCATACTTGTCTCTGAATCCATTCCTATATTTTGAAGAAATGAAATTAGTTCTTTGCCAGAGGAGCGCATTCCTGTATAGGGTATATCCAGCTTAGTTCGAAATTCTGGACGCCAAACATTTATGGCATTCGCAAGGTGCCCTTTATTATATTCTGATTTTTTGCTAACCTCTATAAATAAATGGTCTGGCGTATCCAATAAATCAAAAGCTTGTGCTACATTTATTAATTTTGCATGTTGAATTTTATCTTTCTCACAAGTCTCTACAACTTTCTCTATTTTAGGTATTGGTTTCGGATCAGGTGTAGCTTCAGTACAATTTATCAATAGAGAAAGCATGATAGTGCTAAAGAGAATGATGGAAAAATAGTGTGTGTTTTGCATTATTTTCATGATTGTTTGAAGTATTCTTCTTTTTCTATTTTGTACCATTTATAGTTTCCTCCTTCATCTAAATATCCATCCATTTTATAAAAAGACATTCCTATTTTTTCTAAAATTCTCCATGAACCTTCATTCTCAGGCATAGCTATTCCGATGATATTATCCAACTTCAAAACTTCAAAACCATATTTTATAATTTCTATAGAAGCTTCCGAGGCTATGCCTTGCCCCCAATATTCTGGTAATAGTCTATAGCCTATGTCCGTTTCATCTATTTCTGGTAAGTATTTAAGTCCAGCGAATCCTATCACCCGATTGTTATCTGCTTTGTGTACCACAGCCCATCTTCCATAGCCATACAATTCATAGTCCCTAAGAGATATAGATTGGATCAATTCTTTAGCTCTTTCTGGACTAGCCACTAATTCATCTCCCGTATATTTTTGCACTTCTGGATTCGAATTATAGGCGAATACCTCTTGATAGTCTTCAATTACAAATCTACGCAGGGCGATTCTTTCCGTTTCTATGATGAAGTTGGACATAGGATGAAGATACGGAAATCTAATTGGAGTGTAAAAAAGAAAATACAGTAGTTGCTTAGTAGCTTTCACTTTTATCACTGCCAAAATTCATAACATATTATTTTTTAGCTTATTTATATGAATTGAGGCTAATCAGCAAAATTAGGAAGTTTGTTATTTCAATTTAACCCTAAGCAAATGGTCATCTGCGGTGATATACAAGGTAGAATAATCATTATTGAAGTTGCAGTTGGAAGACCAAAATCCAGATTTAATTTTTCCAAGTAAGTCGAAATTTTTAGAAAAAACCCAAATCCCACCTGGTCCAGCCGTAAAGATATTCCCTTTGTCATCCACTTTTAATCCATCAGGAAATCCTTGTTCTGTTCCTATTAGAGAGGTTGCATCATAGATTATATTTTTGCCAACAAGTGTATCCGACTCGACTTCAAAAGATAACCATTGCGCTTCATTTTCATCAGTATTCGCAATATACATTTTAGACTCATCAGGAGAAAGTGCCAGGCCATTTGGTCTACTCACCTCGGAGGACATTACAGTTAGTTCTCCTTCAGGGGAATATTTATAAATACCTTGAAAATCTAGTTTTTTATTAGGGTCATCCATCATAGCTTCACTTAAACCATAAGGAAGATCTGTAA
>CAYZUW010000337.1:0-4638 GCA_964481325.1 uncultured Saprospiraceae bacterium | reverse complement strand
TTATTTTACTATTTTGCTTTCCCACAATGCAGGCAAATTGAAAGCAAGATTTATCCTAAAAATATTTTCAGCTTTTTCGGAATCTAGACCGAAGGATTATTAAGCAATTTAGGTCAAAAATTTAGTTGATACTTTTTCAACTATATATAAGATAAGGCCAAATGCGAACAGCGAACAGCCCAAAAAATCACATATCCTTGTGTCGTTCCCAATAATTTTGGTCTTCGATGCCGTCTAGAATATTAATATAACTGCGATAACGATATTCACTGATGCTACCTTCTTCTAGGGCATCTTTTACTGCGCAGTTGGGTTCATTGCGGTGACTGCAATCGCTATACTTACAATCCGAACTCAGAATAAAAAACTCTCGAAAATTGTGCGCTACGTCCATAGGCTCCAAATTATTGAAGGAAAGAGATTTGATGCCAGGCGTATCTATCAACTGACCTCCGAATGAAAGCGCAAACATCTCAGCGAAAGTTGTTGTGTGCTGCCCCTTGCCTGTGTAGTCAGAAATATCTCCGATGCGTGTCTCGATATTGGGTTCGATAGCATTAACTAAAGTAGACTTGCCCACCCCCGATTGACCACAAACCATGGTAATCTTGTCTTTTAATAAAGCTTGTACTTTATCAAGCCCTTTTTTATCTGTAGCAGAAGTTAGTAGAGTATTGTATCCTATGTTTTCATAGACCGCGCTAATATAATCGTACAATTCATGATCTTGCTCAGTCATTAAATCAGATTTGTTGACTACAATAGTCACGGGTATATCATGCGGCTCGGTCATCAATAAAAAACGATCTATGAAACCTTGCTTCAAACTTGGATTGATAATAGTGACTACTAAAATCGCTTGATCAATATTGGCAGATAACAGATGAAGCAAATGTTTTTTACGCGGAGATTGTCTTACGATGTAATTTCTACGTGGCGATATTTTGATAATATTGCCCACCTTTGTTTCTTCCTCTATGATATCAATCATCACTTCGTCTCCCACTGCGACAGGGTTGGTCAATTTAAGCTTGCCAATTCTAAACTTCCCCACAATTCTACAAGGAATAATCTGACCATCTGCTAAGCGAACGTTATACCATACTCCTGTAGATTTTATCACCGTACCTGAAACCATAAAGAAATTTTATTGGAGAATAGATTTTATATTTATTGTAAAATAATCATTTAATAATTAATACAAGTTACTTGAAATAAAAAAAGCCTGAGGCATAAACCTCAGGCTTCCTTTGAAATATTATTATAGTTTAATTTATTTGCTTGCACTCAAGTTAATTACAAGTGCTACATCATCATTGATGATTTTATCTTTTGCGGTATTGATAATACCAGAGCTATAGTTGATACCCCAATCCGTACGATTGATTACAAATGAAGGTGTCACAGCAGTAACTTTTCCTCCACCCATCACGATGTTTGCATCGAAAGACACACTATGCACCTTATCCTTTAGTTTAAGGTCTCCAGTCAACTTATGTGTTACTGTAGGATTCCCAGATATCTTTTGACTATTTGTAATAGTGAATGTTCCAGTAGGATATTTTGCTGTTTCAAAGAAATCACCAGCACCAAGGTGTCCTTCTAACTTTTCTTTTCCTTTACCAGCCTGGAGGTCAATCACTTGATTTGAAGTCATGTCTATAGTAAAGTTACCTGCCTCAATATTCCCATCATTTACCTTCAAGGTACCATTGGAGACCATAAATTTGCCCATGTGTTTGCCACCTGGCTTAGAGCCTGTCCATGTAATTGTACTGTTATTGTCAACATTGTAAGAAACTGCCTGTGCAGTTGCTGTTGCCGCTTTACCTTTAGCTGCTTCTACGGTTGCTTTTGCACCTTCAGGGGCACTACTACAAGAAGTGAAAACTAAGCTCAAGGCTAAAAAAGGCAATAAATAAATAAGTTTCTTCATGATTTCGATGCTTTTTAATAGGTTTTACGATTTTTTCGTCATTAATAAGTAGCTATAAGAACAAATGAACAATAACAAGGTTGCTCTATATGTTAAATATTTTGAAATACAGGAACGGTCTAATTATACTATTCGTTAATACGATTAGACTTATATACTCTAAGTTTTTTAATTAGAACAATTATATCTAAATTTATCGCTATATATAAAAGCATATCTTTGTATTATTTGGCATTAATTTAGAAATTCTAATTGGTAACTTAGTAAATTTAAATTATGAAAAATTTATTGATAGCCTTAATCTTCGCAATACCGATGTTGGCTTTCACAGACTACGAGTCAGAAATAACGAAAGCCATTGGTAAAGGAGATATTGAGACTCTATCAAAATATTTTGATGAGTCCGTTGAAATCTGCATTCTTGACTTAGAAGATTTGTTAGACAAAGAGGAGGCTATATCTGAGATTAAGTCTTTTTTTGGAAAGCATAATCCAAAGTCCTTTCAGGTTCTACACGATGGAACTTCCAAAGGGCAGGATAGTAAGTACTTTATAGGAGATCTCAACACAAGCAACTCTATCTTTAGAGTTTACGTATATATGAAGAGTACAAGTGATTCTTACCTAATACAGGAGATTCGCTTCGAAAAGAAATAGAAAAACGGTGAAAACGTTTAGGGGTGTATAAATTGAGTTTTATACGCTCTTATTTTTTTCTAGGACTCCAATACTGAATAAAGCAAAGTCATATTTCACTGGGTCTACTGGGTCAAAGCGCTTAAGCGTATCCGTCAACTCTACAACGGTCTGAAAATCGTTTTGCGTTCGTTCTATCAAATCAAATCTACGGGCTACCCTTTCCACATGTACATCCAAGGGCATCAGCAACTGGTCGGGTCGTATATTTTTCCAAATCCCAAAGTCTACTCCGCATTTATCTTGGCGTACCATCCATCTCAGAAACATATTTAACCTCTTGCAACGTGATTTTCTGACTGGCGTAGCTACGTGCTTCCTTGTTCTATGCGGCGCGTTTTCATGGTCAAAAAAATCATTATGAAAGCCTATCAACCCATTCTTTATGTTATCATCATCCTCTGCCATATGGCTCGTAAAGGCTTGCTCTAGAGAGTCATACCTTCGATAATACCGTTGAAAGAAGTCTAAAAAATATAAGGTATCTGTATAGTTAAAAGTACGATGCTTGAACTGAGCAAAACGTTCTCTTTGCACCTCGGTATGATGCAGGATAAAATCATGTGGTCGTCCATCCATCAGCTCTATGAGTTCCATAGATTTATTGATGATAGTGACTCTTTGGCCCCAGGCCAGCATCGCAGACCAGAAACCCATAATCTCAATATCTTGTACTTTACTAAACAAGTGAGGGATACTGATAGGGTCTGAAGAGATAAAGTCAGGATGGTTATACTGCTTTACCAATCCATCGAAATACTTCTTTAAGTCTGCCACCTTGTATCCTTGTTTATCGAAAAAATTAAACGTGTTTTGACTAATTCTGGTCAATTCAGGGATAAAGAAAAGTAAATTAGCCTGATTTGTTAACTATTGCTTTATGTTTTCTATATTTGGTGACAAATCGTACGTTACATCTATCTTATGACCGCTACTTTGACCTATACTGTTTTTCTTGCCATCATCTACATTGCACGCAAAATGGATACTGCGACCTAATTTCCTTTCGATATTAAACTCTTATTCATCTTTTAGGCTATCTATACTGTAACAATGGTTCGGTAATTAAATTATAAATCACTGACAACCAGGATATTACAGCTATGAGCACTATCTCTTTAAGCATCTGCCAACCAGGCACTTTCTGCTGGCCGATTTGTAATTTTCCAAAAATTACCGAACCATTCCTGTAATAAGTATATTTGCACCCATGAATAAGTACCTCATCCTAGCTGCAGTAGTATACCTTATATATAGGTTCAGTTCTGCTCCCAAGATCAGCTCTACAAACACCGATCAAGAAAGAGATAGTGAAGAATACACCGATTATGAAGAAATCGAATAATATTGGTGCCTGGGTACTTGAAAAGAACAATCAATTCATAGCATTTAATAAGCCCGCTGGTATACCTGTACAAGACGACAAAACGGGCGATACGAGCTTGTTGCGATTAGCAGAAATATACACCAAAAAGAAGTTGTTTCTATGCAATCGAATCGATCGCCCTGCCAGTGGAATCGTGCTATTTGCGAAAAACAAAACAAGCCTTGAAGTAATCAATAAGCAGTTTCAATTCAGAACTATAGACAAGACTTATCTCTGCGTAACGGAAGCCAAACCACCAAAAGCGTCTGATACCCTAATCAACTGGATGGAAAAAAATGGTAAGGTAAATAAGTCGTTTATCGTTCCCGAAAAAACAGATAAAGCCACAGAAGCAAAATTGAGTTATACCCTTGTCGGTAGCAGTGAGCGATATCATCTAGTGGAAATAAAACTTCACACTGGAAAACACCATCAGATAAGATGCCAAATGGCGAGCATAGGTAGTATCATCAAAGGAGACGTCAAATATGGGGCTAGAAGGAACAACAAGGACAAATCCATACACCTCCATGCTTGGAAGACAGTTGTCACACACCCTATATCAAAAAAGAAAATACAATTGGAAGCACCTATTCCCGAAGAAAATCTATGGCGCTTTTTTGTAGATGAGGTGTTGAAA
>CAYZUW010000336.1:0-4666 GCA_964481325.1 uncultured Saprospiraceae bacterium | reverse complement strand
ATGGATGCAAGCAAAATGATAGAAAAAGCAGCAGATGATATAGAAGCAAAAGTGATAGAATACCGTCATCATTTTCACAAATATCCGGAGTTGTCTAATAGAGAACTTAAGACTTCTGATAAAATTGTAGAGATACTGAAGAGTATCGGATATCAACCTGATCAAGGCATGGCGCACACAGGAGTAGTGGCCGTTTTGGACTCTGGGAAGCCAGGTCCAACTATAGGATTGCGTGCGGATATAGATGGACTACCTGTAAAAGAGAGAAATAGTTTGCCCTATAAGTCAGCGGAAACGTCCACGTACTTAGGCAATGATGTAGGCGTAATGCATGCTTGTGGTCATGATACGCACGTGTCTATGCTACTAGGCGTTTCGCATGTATTGATGGACATGAAAGACAAACTAATCGGTAAGGTTGTTTTTGTGTTTCAACCCGCAGAAGAAGGTGCTCCCAAAGGAGAAGAAGGGGGCGCTAGTCTGATGGTAAAAGAAGGTCTCATCACCAAGTATGGAATCGATGTTATGTTTGGTCAGCACATTTCTTCTCGAGAAGAGGTAGGAAAAATATCGTATAAATTCGGTGGTATGATGGCCGCTGCAGATCGCTTCGAAATAAAAGTAAAAGGTGTACAAGCGCATGGTTCGCGTCCTTGGTCTGGCGTAGATCCTATTGTAACTTCCGCGCAGATCATCATGGGGCTGCAGACAATAGTGAGTAGACAAACGGACCTCACAAAGGAAGCGGCAGTCATCACAGTCGGAAAGATAGATGGCGGTGTGCGAAATAATATCATACCTGAAGAGTGCACCATGATAGGTACCATCAGAACCCTTGATGTAGAGATGCAAAAAATTATCCATGAACGCATCAGACAAACGGCAACGAATATCGCTGCGGCTCAAGGGGCTACTGTTGAAGTCATTATTGATAAAAATACGCCTATTACGTTTAACAATTTGGAGCTGACTAGAAAGATGATTCCATCGCTATTGAATGCAGCGGGTGAAGACAATGTCAAAGTCATTCCTGCTATCACAGGCGCTGAAGATTTCTCCTACTTTGGGGAGGTTATCCCTGCTTTGTATTACTTCGTAGGTGGAAAAGACCCAAATGACAATGGATCTCATCCGCACCACTCCCCTGACTTCATAGTGCAGGATGCAGGCATGAAAACAGGGGTAAAGGCACTTTTACACCTTACATTAGACTATATGGAGCAATCTAAGATGAAATAAGTCAAATACTCTGAGCAAATACTGAAAAATCAAGGTATAGGAACTATTTTTGCGTCATCTTGTTGAAAAAAGTAAAAAGAAGATAGTTTATGGCTATAATGATTACAGATGAATGCATTAATTGCGGGGCTTGCGAGCCGGAATGTCCAAATAATGCAATCTATGAAGGAGGCGTAGAATGGGCAGTAGCGGATGGTACTGGTGTCACAGGAAGCTATGTTTTGGAAGGTGGCAAGGAAGTAGATGTAGCAGATCAAAATGAACCTGTAGAAGATGACTACTATTACATAGTGCCTGATAAGTGCACAGAGTGTTGTGGTTTTCATGAAGAACCACAATGCGCTGCAGTATGTCCAGTAGATTGCTGCGTTCCAGACCCTGAAAGAGAAGAAACAGAAGAGGTATTACTTGCTAGAAAGGCGAGATTACATCTCTAAAACGAAATAATTTAAAGCAAAAAGGCTTTCTCGACTGACGAGAAAGCCTTTTTTTATGCTTGCTACTGAGCAATCGCGTATAAAAAATATAAAATATATAGTCTCTTATGCAACGCCAGAGTTATTAGTCTTATCTTCCCAATAAGAACAAAAAAGAAAGACATGAGAATTCACACACAACGAACTGGTGCCCCAAATCTCCTATTTGTAAGTTTAATCGTAATTTTTGCTGCAAGCATCGGCTCTCTTCGAGCCCAATGTAATGAAGCCATTAGCAACTTTACGCTGATTGGCGATTTCGAAAATAGTACTTACTACCGTTCCAATGCCCCTGCGCAACCTATGCAGGCGGAATCAATTGCTCTTAATCTAGGAGGTCACTTAGTTTCTATTAACTCTGCAGCTGAAAATGCATTTGTACAGGCGGGCATAGATGAAATGACCTACATCGGTCTTGATGATCGACAGCAAGAAGGATCATTGGGATGGACGGATGGTAGTACATTGAGCTATACCAATTATGACCTTTGCGGTTTTTGTCAAGACAACGATGGAGAAAATGATTACACTGTAATGCATCCATGGAATGGTGGATGGAGTTTTATGAATCGATGGAGTTCTAGAAATTATATCATTGAAATTCCATGTGATGATAATTCAGGAGGTGGCAATAATGGCGGAGGTAATGCAGGCGGAGGTAGTGAAGACTGCGCGGAAAGTTATCCTGGATTTGAGTTTCTTGGGGAGCACTCAGCTGCAAAATACTTTTTATCCACTGGAACAAGTAGACCTGCCGATGCACAAGCCGCTGCTGCTGCACTCAATGGAAATCTTGCAACTATAAATAACCAGGCGGAAAATGATTTTCTACAAGCTCAGATTGATGAGATGGTCTATATAGGCCTTTCAGATGCGAGTGCCGAAGGAAATTTAAGATGGCTATCTGGTGAAAACGCTGGGTATAGAAATGTAGATGAGAACTGCGGGTTTTGTGCTGACAATGACGCCGAGAACGACTATACCGTAATGCATCCTTGGAATGGAGAATGGAGTTTTTCTAGTCAATGGAGTCAGAGAAGATTTATTATGGAAGTGCCATGTGAAGATGATGGTGGAGGAAATAACAATTCTACTCTAGCCTTTTCGAATTGTCCTGCTGATAGAGTCATTCAAACAGCTCCTGGACAGAGCACTGCTTTCGTAAGTTGGACACCACCAAGCTTAACCAGTAGCTGTCAAGCTGGTGGTATTTCCGTTGGATTGATTAGTGGCCCAAATAATAATTCCAATCTTGGAGAAGGGACCTATACTATTCAATATAGAGGAGCTAACAATTGTGGTGATGTGGAGATGTGTGAATTTACGATTACTATATTGGATGCAGAAGAGACATCGTCTTTAGATATTTCTTGCGCGTCAAACCTAAGTTTGAGCATACCAACAGGAAACACTACAACGACTTTATCTTTCGATTTACCAAGTGTGAGTAATCAATGTAATATGGGCAACGCTACCCTATTGCAAACTAGTGGACCTAGTAGAAATGATCAAGTTGGACCAGGTAACTACACTATCCATTATCGGGCTACAAATCCATGTGGAGATATTGATGAATGTACTTTTTCAGTTCAGGTTGGATCGACAGATTCTTCTTTAACTTTAGATTGTGGTGAGCCTTTGGATTTTTATTTGCCTATCGGGATACCAACAACAGGCATTTTTTTTAGTCAGCCTGAAGTAATCAATGAATGTAATATTCCTGGTACCACCGTAAGATTATTAGGTCCCTTAGGCCAAGGAAGTACATTAGCCGTAGGAGAGTATCAAACATTTTATGAAGCAACTAATAATTGTGGTGATATAGCAACTTGTGCTGTTGACATTACAATGAGCAATACAACGCTAATAATGGACAATGATGATGTTGGGATTAATTGTCCGGATGCAGTTACAATTACTACCGCACCTGGAAGTGATATTGCTCGTTTAGAATGGCCCGAAATCACCCCTGTTGGTTGCGGAACTGAAGATGGACAGCATACAATAAGACAAGTTAGTGGCCGGCCATATGGGTCTTTTGTTGGAATCGGAACTTATGACATCACCGTTAGGACAGCCAAATTTAATAATAATTCTTGCCCTAATTCTTATCAGTGTACATTTCAGGTACATGTTGTTTCTGGAGGTGAAACGCAAGGTTTGAGCATAGATTGTCCTGATGATATAAATGTTTTAATCCCACCAGGTGAATCTAGGGTTCCAGTTTTTTATGATGAGCCAATAGTAGTTTCTGATTGTAATCAAGGTGGTGTGGAACTAACCAGGTTGGCAGGCCCATCTAGTGGTTTTATGTTATTTAGCGGTAGTTACAGAGTCATTTATCAAGCTACAAATAACTGTGGCGATGTTTCTGTATGTGAATTCAACATTAATGTCGAGAATGAGCCACTTGAATTCACCGTTTCGTGTCCAGACAATATAGTAGTTAGTACAAGTGACCCTTTAGGTACGATTGTAAATTATAATGCCCCAACTATAAATATTGAAAATTCCACACTTTGTGGATATATCCCTGAGCTAGAAGAAGGAATTGCATCTGGGCTTAGGTTCCCAGTTGGAACAACAACCATAAATTACGAATTTACAAGAGCCCCTGCTATCAGTAATTGTGGTCATGTATCTGATTGTACTTTCACCGTAACAGTTATGCTGGATGGAAACATTAGCAATAGCGGCGGCAACGTCAACTACACCGCCAACGATCAAGTCACTCCTTACACAGGTGTCTTTAGACCAGGTACTAATGTAGGATATAATCCACCATGGAGTGATGAAGAGATGGCTAATTTAGCAGCTGGAAATGATGCACTAGGTATAAAAGGAATTGGTGCCAAGACCATGCGTCCAGGATTGTTTGATGTGATTACTGCAGTATACGGATATGATTTTAGACTGGAGACCTATGAACATTATGCAAGTTTAGGCTTGGA
>CAYZUW010000335.1:0-4688 GCA_964481325.1 uncultured Saprospiraceae bacterium | reverse complement strand
CCCTTGCTCTTGCGCTCTCCGAGCGACCCGCTTTGGGCGCAAGCGCCGTCGCCCAGTAAGACAAGTACAATACTGAACATATATATAGTAACAGTCGCGTCGTAGCGAAGCGCCCAAAGCTCGTCGCCTGGAAGGCGAAAGAACAAACGGTGGTAGTGGTATGCGATATGTGCGGGTGGGGTAGAGAAAAGGCACGCCTTTTCTCCGAAGCAGAGCAGACATATCGTGTAGGAACGGACGACGTGGTCCCGACGCTAGGTCGGGATGGTCCATACCCCAAATGTAGATTTGAATAAAGAAAATATCGATAAAAGAAACAGATTGTGTTTTTGTTAGTTTCCTTAGTAGACATACACCACTCAAAATAATGCCCACAATTCATAATAATTAGATACTTTTGCGTTGTAATTAAAATCAAAACATGAGAATCCTTTCAACCTATTGCATCATAGCTGTTTTTCTATTTTCAGCCTGTGAAGACCCAGATCCTGTTTTTCCCGAAGAGGTGGTTTTGTCTTGCCAAGAAGATGTGGATATGATTGCTCCTTTATTGCTACAGGGAGTCTTCGATGCATTGGATCCTATCGCGGCGTTCAGGGGAAATGTCACCATCGAAAGTAATACTGGCTCTTGTGGAAGCCCCATCACAGATCTATCATTTTTTGAAGCCTATAGATTTTGGCTAGGTTCGCTTACAATAAATTCTACAGATATTACGGATCTTGATTTTTTGTCGACTATAGAACAATTTAGAGGAGGGCTGACTATTACAAATTGTGATAATCTTGATTCTATCAGCTTGCCAAGTTGTGCCCTCATTGAGGAGTTCTTCACTGTGACAAACAATCCCATTCTGACTGACATCCAAATTGGGCAAGACCTCGATGAAGATATTTATGAAGAAATTGACATTGACTCTATGGTGATGGTATCCAATCCTGCATTGACTTCCTGGAGGCCGGGATTGTCCAATATTGATTTTGTCAAAACGGCACTTATTAGAGATAACACCTTGCTGACAGATCTCTCCGCGCTTAGCAATCTCTCTATGCCTAGTACTACATTTGATATGGAAATGTATGGCGCTACGATAAATGAATCAGGCGAAAATATGGATACGGATTCTCTCAACATGCCTTCAAATACCTTCATAAATGCTGTTTTGCCAAATAATGACTACAGCTGGTTGTCAAAAGCGATAGTGACTCCTCGTTTCAATGATGATGGGGTAAATATAGGTCGAATCGACACTTTTCGGATTTTTGGGCAGGTTAGCGTGCCTGAGTTGTGCCCATTGGTAGATATCGCGGCTTCTATTGGCCTAGAAGTAGTATCGAATGTCAACGGTACCTTGACCAATATCACTCCTGAGCAGTTAGAGATGGAATGTCCTGAATAAGTAGAAGGAAACCTAATATGTTGATAATTAGATTTTTACCTTATTTTAGGTCAAGTCCTTATGCATCATTTTGTAAGTTTTGCAAAGATAAACGTTAAATTACTAGACATTAGATAGGCGGGAACCCTATATTTGCATTTTAAAAATTATTGCTCAAATGTGAGCGTGTATCATATATTTTCTAGATTCTATTTATAGAGTAAAAGTACTAAGCATGGAAACTAAACGAATAAGTGATACAACACTATAAAAATTGATATGTCCTTTAAAGAATTGAATCTAGTGGACCCTATCTTGAAAGCATTAGCAGAGAAGGGATATGAGACTCCAACACCCATACAACAGAAAGCAATACCACATATACTAGATAGAAAAGATGTCCTAGGTTGCGCGCAGACAGGAAGTGGAAAAACAGCAGCTTTTGCCATTCCAATTTTACAGCTAGTACATCAGAGAGAGAAAAAGAACGACAGTAAGCCACAGCTTAGATGTCTTATCGTGACTCCAACTAGAGAGCTGGCTATACAAATCGAAGAAAACTTTACCGCCTACGCAAAGTATACCAATATCAAATCTACTGTCATCTTTGGTGGCGTAAATCAAAATGAACAAGTTCGCAAACTCAAAAAGGGGGTGCATATCTTGACGGCCACGCCAGGTAGATTACTTGATTTGATGAACCAAGGCTTTGTTAATCTAGAAACCATCAAGTTGTTTGTTTTAGATGAAGCAGATAGAATGTTGGACATGGGTTTTATCCATGATATAAAAAAACTGCTTAAAGTAATTCCAGAGAAAAGACAATCTTTGTTTTTCTCGGCAACTATGCCTGACAATATTGTCAAGCTGGCCAATGGAATCTTGAACAAGCCTATCAAAGTAGAAGTAACACCTGTTTCATCTACAGTGGATACCATCCAGCAACGTCTTTACTATACGGACAAAAAACGTAAGAGGGATTTGCTACTTCATGTTTTAGAGAATCAAGACATAGAAAGTGTGCTCATCTTCACCCGTACAAAGTATGGGGCAGATAAAGTAGCGAGGATGCTTACTAAAAAGGGCACCAAGGCCGCAGCTATCCACGGTGACAAATCCCAAAACAATAGACAAAAGGCTCTAAAGGCCTTTAAGGATAAAAAACTTAGAGCTTTGGTCGCAACCGATATAGCCGCTAGAGGGATAGATATTGATAGCCTGGAATATGTGATTAATTTTGAGATCAGCAATATGCCTGAGACCTATGTACATCGTATAGGTAGATCTGGTAGGGCAGGAAAAAATGGAGTGGCTATTTCATTTTGTGATCATACCGAAAGGGCTTATGTGAAGGATATTCAAAAACTTATAGGTAAAAAGTTGAATATTGTAGATGAGCATCCTTTTCCGCAAAGCGCAGTAGATCCTGCTTTATCTGAAAATAAAGATGATAAACAAAACAACAACAATCGTAATAGAGGAAATAGAAACAAAAAGAAGCTAGATAAGCGCAAGCCACCTAAATCTAAATTTACAGAAAAGCGGGCTAAAGCTGTAGAAGGGAAAAAGACAGAGCAAAAAGATGTTGCTCATAACAAGAACCCTAAGAAAACACATCCTAATGATAGCAAGAACGCTAATGACAACCAGAACCCTAAAGACGGAAATCCTGATAAAAGTAATGCGAGAAAGAAAAAGCCGTTCAATAAGAAGAAAAGAAAGAAGGGGATGCCTGAAGGGCTAAAAAAGAAAATGATGTGGCCTTTAGATTAGGCGTAGGTCTTTAATAAAAAGTATAAAAAAAGCCAAGGCAATCGCCTTGGCTTTTTTTATTTATAGAATTTGTTTATTAAATATTATTAAACAAATTCACCAGTTGACGAAGTGAGCACAGATTCTATTTCAATAGCGCTGTGAAGCGTTCTGTGCACAGGGCACTTATCAGCAATCTCCATTAACCTCTGTGTTTGAGCCTCATCAAGATCACCTTCAAGCACTATTTTTCTTCTGAAAACATCTATTCTATTGGTTTCGTCAGGGCAATTTTTGCAGTCCTCCGCGTATCTTTTATCATAGTCAATATGAACCAATACATTCTCCAAAGGCCACTTTTTTCTACGAGCGTACATTTGCAAAGTCATGACAGTGCAGGAAGCTAAAGCGACAGACAGATACTGGTATGGTGAAGGACCAAAATCTTCTCCTCCCACATCTTCTCCTTCATCTGCTATAAGGCCATGCTCACCTGCTCTTATCTCTGCAGCAAAGCCCACATCTCCTAGTTTTGCAACTACACTTGAGTCTGTCTTAAGAACGGGTTTCTTCGGGACTTCGATATAGCGCATAACCCAGTTGGCGATCATGTCTCCTGCGTAGGTAGCATCTCCCTTATTTGTGAGCATATGATCTGCACCATCTAAAGAAACAAAACTCTTAGGATGAAATGCTGCATGGTAAATTTGTGCTGCGTTATCTATTTCGACTACATTATCTTGGGGAGAGTGCAGTACCATGATGGGCTTCTTAAGCTGCTTGAGAATTTCAAACATGTTCTTATTTTGCAGATCTTCAAGAAACTGCTTCTTGATCATGAATGTTCTTCCTCCAATATTCACTTTGGCCTTGCCCAATTTAATAATATCATCCACTTTATCTCTTAAAAGATGCGTAACGTGCTCTGGATCAGAAGGAGCACCCACGGTAGCAACCGCTTTGATACTGTCTAACTGAGAGGATGCAAATATTACTGCAGCTCCGCCTAAGGAATGACCAATTAATATGCTAGGCGCTTCATAATTTTCTTCCAAAAAATTCGCTGCAGCCAATAAATCCTTAACATTACTGCTAAAGTTGGTATCCGCAAAGTCTCCTTCGCTTTCTCCTAAACCAGTAAAATCAAAACGCAAAACGGCAATCCCATTCTGTGTAAGCCCTCTTGCGATGTGTCTAGTCGCAGTGAGACTCTTATTTCCCGTAAAGACATGCGCAAATATGGCATAGGCATAGGGCCGTGTATCAGCAGGGAGCTCTAAAAAAGCGGATAATTCATGGCCACTGTCATTATCGAAGGTTATTTTCTGTGATTTTGGCATATTAGTAAGTATGATTTTATACGCTATTTAAGAATTGTATTAATAATATAACTATATTTATATATTTGATATTTATCAATGGTTCGGTAATAAATTTTAAATCGCTGACAAACAACGGGTTATGTCAATGGTGCTTGATTTTGCAAACAGCACATTATCAAGCATTTACATCGTTGTGATTTATAATTTCTCAAAAATTACCACACCATTCTTTATAT
>CAYZUW010000334.1:0-4701 GCA_964481325.1 uncultured Saprospiraceae bacterium | reverse complement strand
GCAATACCCTGACCACCACCAACACAAGCTGTAACCATACCATACTTATTGCCACGTCTACGCATTTCATTAAATAATTGAGTGGAAAGCTTTGCTCCAGTACAGCCGAGAGGATGACCTAAAGCAATAGCGCCACCGTTTACATTCACGATATCAGGGTTCAATCCAGTTTGCTTTATTACAGCCAATGCTTGCGTAGCAAAAGCTTCATTTAATTCAATCAAGTCAATATCATTTTGCTTTAAACCAGCTTGCTTAAGTGCTTTTGGAATAGCCGCACAAGGGCCTATACCCATGTATAAAGGATCAACACCACCTACTGCGCAATTGACCATTCTAGCAATGGGTTTCAAATTGTATTTCTTTACAATTTTTTCGCTCACTACAAGTACAAATGACGCCCCATCAGAAGTCTGAGAAGAATTTCCAGCGGTAACTACCCCTCCATTTTTAAAGACTGCTCTAAGACCACCTAGCGCTTCTACTGTAGTGCTTCTTCGTACACCCTCATCCACGGAAAAATCAAATTCCTTTTCTTGGCGCTTGTCATCCTTTACAAATACCTCCTTAACTTTTATAGGAACTATCTCATCGTTAAACTTTCCGCCATCAATAGCTGCTGCCGCTTTTACATGCGAGTTGTAGGCAAACTCATCTGCTTGCTCACGTGTCACTTCATACTTTACAGCTACGGCTTCCGCAGTTGCACCCATACTTACTACATTATTTGGAGTCGTAGTAGCTACCTTATAAGATGGGGCAAACTTGTATCCCGTCATTGGGATCATACTCATGCTTTCCGTACCACCTGCAATAAATATATCTCCCATACCGGCAGCGATTTTTCCAGTAGCCATCGCAATTGCTTCTAGACCTGAGGCACAATATCTATTTATTGTAATACCAGGCACTTCTTTACCTAGAGCACGCATGGAAATCATTCTTCCTATTTGAAGACCTTGTTCCCCTTCAGGATTAGCGCATCCTACAATCACATCGTCCACCAATTCTTTTGCGATTTCTGGTACTTCAGCCATCATGTGTGAGATTACCTCTACAGCCAAATCATCAGAGCGGTAGTTTTTCAAACTCCCTCTACCAGCCTTACCGATAGCGCTTCTATATGCTTTTATAATATACATTTTATTATTTTTTCTTTTGAGTAAATTAATTAAAACGAACTAGCTATTAGTTTCTTAATGGTTTATTCGTTTGCAACATATGCTGAATACGTTCCTGTGTTTTCTTTTCACCAGCAAGAGACAAGAATGCTTCTCTTTCCAAGTCAAGTAAGTATCTTTCAGAAACTTGTTGTTGACCAGTGAGGTCACCACCACAGATTACACCTGCCAGTTTTTGAGCAATTAGAATGTCATGCTCAGAAGCATACTGTCCAAGGATTAACTCGTTAGCTGCGGAATAAATAGCTGCCATCCCAGAACGTCCCATCACGGTGATGTCCTTTCTCATAATAGGTTGCTTATAGTTTCTAGCCAATTCTAGCACACGTACTTTTGCTTCCTTAATATTTCGCTTCGCATTCATGATGACTTCATCTTTCTCTTCGAGTAAGTATCCCATACCGAAAGCCTGCGGAGCAGAAGTAGCTACCTTCGCCTGAGCGATGGTCAAAGTCTTATCAATCAAGGTAGGCATTTGCACATCACCTTTAAAGAAGGCATCAGAAGCTCTCACGGCGAATTCCTTAGTACCAGCTCCACCAGGTATCAAACCAACACCTACTTCAACCAGGCCTATATAACTTTCAGCAGCACACATAGCAGCATCGCAATGCATAATCATTTCGCATCCACCTCCAAATACATACCCTTGGGTAGCTGCCACTACAGGAATAGCAGAGTACCTACA
Source organism: uncultured Saprospiraceae bacterium (assembly GCA_964481325.1). GTDB lineage: Bacteria > Bacteroidota > Bacteroidia > Chitinophagales > Saprospiraceae > JALZVN01. The sequence continues at coordinate 2,832 of CAYZUW010000334.1, read as the reverse complement.
TCGCATAATAGTATCTTGGAAAGTCTTCACTGCAAAGTTCATTTGATCCCATTCGTTCTGGAAGGCAAACATACCGATCATCATCAGATTGGCACCTACTGTAAAGTTAGTGGCATTGTTTCCGATAACCAATCCATTCCATCCTTCTTCCTCCGCAATTGTAATCGCTTCGTTGATACCTTTCAATACACCCTCACCAATAGAATTCATCTTAGAAGTAAACTCTAAACAAAGTACCCCATCTCCTAAATCATGCAAAACAGTTTCACTCGTCTTGTTGACCGGTTTCTTACTCCGTAGATTATCCAGAATGATAAAATCTTCTGCTCCAGGCAGTTCTTTATAGGTCTTCTCAGACACAGAATAATAGTGCGACTTATTGTTTTCTACCTTATAGAAAGAATTTACACCAGCAGCTAACATATCTGTTACCCAAGTGGCTACAGTTTGACCGTCTGCTTTTGCGAGTTCGATTCCTTTTTCAAGACCAACCATATCCCAATACTGGAATGGTCCCACGTCCCAGGCAAAACCAGCACGCAATGCGTCATCGATACTATAAGTATCATCTGCTATCTCTGGAATCCTATTACTCACGTATGCAAACAAACCCCCTAAGGAACGTCTCACCAATTCACCACCTTTGTCCTCAGCTGCTATAAATGACTGGATACGCTTAGTCAAGTTATCCATACCTTTTACGGCTGCTAGAGAGGCTAGTGAAGGTCTAGTCGTTGGATTATATTCTAAAGTCTCTAAGTCAAGACTCAAGATAATCTTACGACCCTTGTCGTCTTTCTTGTTGGTCTTCTTATAGAATCCTTGACCAGATTTATCTCCTAAAAATTTATTATCTAGTAGGAACTGAAAGTAGGGTGGTATCACAAAGGTATTCGCTTGCTCATCATTAGGACAATTATCCTTTATGCCTGCGATCACCTTGGCAGAAGTATCATGCCCCACCAAATCACCTAATCGGAAAGTACCCGTCTTAGGACGACCGATGGTAGGTCCCGTTAGTTTATCTACCTCAGAAATGGTCAAGCCTAACTCACTTGTCAATGCATATATCTTTGACATCGCATATACCCCAACTCTATTGGCTACGAAAGCAGGTGTATCTTTTGCCAATACGGTTTGCTTACCGAGATACTTATCTCCATACTTCATAAAGAAGTCAATCACTGCTGGATCTGTCTCTGGAGAAGGAATCACCTCAAACAAACGCATATATCTAGGTGGATTGAAAAAGTGCGTTCCACAGAAGTGCTTCTTGAAATCTTCCGATCTTCCATCAAGCATCATGTGAATCGGAATCCCTGATGTGTTAGAAGTGATAAGAGAACCTGGTTTTCTGTGCTTTTCTATATTGTCAAACACTTGCTTCTTGATATCCAATCGTTCAACGACTACCTCAATAATCCAGTCGCTATCAGATATCTTAGCCATATCGTCCTCAAAGTTTCCTGTACTCACTCTAGAAGCAAATTTCTTATCATAAAAAGGTTCTATTCGCTTAGACTTAAGGGCTGCTTTCACTGCCGCATTGGCTAGCTTATTACGCATCGCAGGTACCTTCTTTTGTTCATCAGTGAGGTCAAATGGAACGATGTCTAATAATAAAACTTCCACCCCTACATTGGCGAGATGTGCAGCGATACCCATCCCCATCAATCCAGAACCGAGAACGGTTGCTTTTTTAATGTTTCTAGGTTTAGTTTTTTGCTTCACCCCGTTCGTGGGCTGATTAGCTACCTGGTTTTCAATCATTGTGTGCGCTTTTAAGCAATTAGAAAATAATAAACTGTGGACGTACGCCTAACAGTATATATATGTAACGGTATAGGTTTGAATGAGGTTGTGGCTCTAGCGGCTATTTAAGACCGAAATTAGCGAAAATTCGCTGATTTGATATAATAAAAATAATTAATCTGTCAAATATTAAACTTATTTCTCATCAATTAATAATTTGTGCGCCATTAACAGCGTTCTTACACCCATAGTAATACGTTTTCATTAACTCTAGTATCACAAACTATACATTCTATGAAATTTCAGCCCATCTATTTATTCTTTCAAGGCGCATCAAAATTAAAAGACGCCGAAGCTGAAGAAGTATCACAAAGCGTTCTCGATGTTATCCTTGGTAGTGGACCATTGGGGATTGCTATTCTTGCTATTCTTATTTTTCTTTCTGCCATCGGTACATACATATTTTTGGAGCGATTGTTCACAATAAAAAAGGCGACAGCGGTAGATCAAAACTTCATGAACAATATTCGCTCTAGCGTGCTAGCTGGGAACATTCCTGGTGCGAAAGCACTTTGTGGTTCTACCAATACACCAGTGGCAAGGATGGTTGAAAAAGGACTCCAGCGTATCGGGAAGCCATTACGTGATATCGATGCAGCCATCGAGAACGTAGGTAACTTGGAGATATTCAAATTGGAAAAAAACCTATCTACATTAGCGTCTATTGCAGGGGCCGCGCCGATGATTGGATTCTTTGGTACGGTTACGGGTATGATTCTCGCATTTTATGAGATGTCAACTGCGGATAACGTTGGACCTCAGGTACTTGCGGGTGGTATTTATCAAGCACTATTGACGACAGCCTTTGGATTGTTGATTGGTATTTTCGCCTTTGTAGGATATAATTACTTGGTAGGAAAAGTAGAGCACGCGGTATACAATATGGAGCGTTTTACCACTGAATTTATGGATTTATTACAAGAACCTTCTGCATAAAAATACGCCACCATGGGCTTGAAAAAAAGAGGAAAAGTAAGTGCGGAATTTAGTATGTCGTCTTTGACAGACATTATATTTTTG
>CAYZUW010000333.1:0-4704 GCA_964481325.1 uncultured Saprospiraceae bacterium | reverse complement strand
GACAATCTGTACAAAACGAATCTGGTCAACGATTGCTTTCAAATATTGGCATCCGATAAGGATATCATCGTCGCGCTAAGTAGTCCAAAAGAAGTCACAATCATCAATACTCATCTTTCTGTGACGCCAACCAAATGGCCAAAGAAGATAGTGCTAGCCCAACAGTACGTCTGGTTTAGAGTGGATGAAAATTTGAGTTTCTTGTTTGCTCAGCTTCGCTCTGGAGAGGTGCAAGTATTTGACATCACAAGTGGTCAAGCAGAACTCATAGCAAATATCGGTAGATACGCACATGGATTTGAATTGGACCAAAATGGAAATTTGATTCTAAAGTTAGACACTGAAAATAAGCTCATAAAACTGGATACCAATATTTATGAAATAGAGTTGCCGAGCGATAAGAGAAACTTTGCTACGGTGTTTAAAAATTTGTCTCACCTTTTTAAAGGAGAAAATCTTTTTACTAAAATCCAATTTGCCAAAACGATTGAGGAGAAGATTATTCCTGAAAACAAAAAAATGCCTTCTGCTTTCGAAACTGCGAGGTACGACTTTGAGACCAATATAGACCACATGCTTCTCGAAGCGGGAGACTCCTACGATAAGCTTTTGGAGGTGCAAGAAAAAATAGCCATCGCCCGACAAAACATTTCTGAAGAACTGACTAGCCAAGCTGAACAGGAAGGCATATTACTGGTTGGGCAAAGGCTCAAAACAACACTAAACACAATATTGCGACCATCAGAATTAAAGGTCAACAACCTAGTAGAAATGACCCGCTCAGTAGACATCTTACATTCAGTTCGTGAATTTAAAGATGGCATTCAAAACTTGAGTGATCCGAATAGCTATAGAGAAATTTTAAACACCCTTAGAAAATATGATTCTGAATATAGAGTGATGCACCCAGACAATCGAGGTGAATATTATACAGAATTTAAATTGATTCAATCAGAACTAAACGTTGCCTTCTCTAATCAAATCTCTGAAGATGGCAATGCACTAAATTCTTTTATCTCTGGAGAGATTGAGCAAATAGAAGAGGCCATCAAAAACACCTTCGACCAAAAGAGGCTAGAAACTTTATTGAGTGTGCATCCTGCTGCACAGGAGTTGTTTTCTTTATTGAAGCAACCTTTTGTACTTCAGAATATTGCTAAAGAAAATAAACTTTCTCCAGCTGCGATTCAATCTAGGCTATACACGACCGCCAGTAATAGACAAGCAGAACTAGCAGAGCAAGCACGTAAAAAAGAACTGGAAGAGCAAGCGGCGAAAACGCAATTGACCAATATGATTAGAGAGAGTATTGACTTTTTTGTAAGCCAACATTCTGGAGAATTCTCTGACTTAGAGTTGAGTACCAACGCAAACTATCAAGCCCTATTAAGTGACATCAGCAGAGTTGAAAAAAACTTCAACGACTACCGCTTGAGCATGGAATTGCGTAGAAGTCTAGAGTTCAAAATTATAGAACGCAATAGAGATGATTTAGAAAAAATGGTCGCTTTTGAAGGCAAGTATGCCTTTGTACAAAACGACGCTGACCTTTACATAGATCTAAACTCTACACTGCCGACTTACCCTATTTGGAATCTGGTTTTGAATGCCAACAAAGGAGATACAAAAAATTATTTTGTTTCTTTTGTGCGCTCAACTGACAAAGAGGTATACCGTCCAAGTACATTTGAAAATCTTGAAGCAAACAAGTCATTTGAATTAACAGATGAAGAGTTTAAGGATTTCTCTAATGAATTTGATAGATACATCCAGGAGGAATATTCTTTTGAGTTTTTGGACGCGATATGGAACATACATCTTCAAAAAAACGCATCGATCCATTATCCTCAATTTAATGCTGTCACTATTGATGCCATGATTCCTAAAAAGGTAGTTGCCGCCAAAGCACTTCGATGCGCCTTGGAAAAAAAGAAAAGAGAACATCAAGAAAAAACCCGAGAAAGAGCAGTCCCAAAAATTACACCCGAATTTATAGATCACACCCCCTACTTCCAAGAGAAGCTAGCGGAGTTTGTAATCAAAGCAAAATTACAATTGCTTACGGGTTCTGGGGTTATTTTATTATCTGGTCCACCCAGTACGGGTAAGAGTGCATTTTTGAAATTCGCGGCAGCCATTATGAATAGAGAATACTTTGAACATGCATCAGATAAATGGCAAACAAAAAACAGCTTAGTCACCGCTATAAAATTTGGCGAATTTGGACCCTATGCTATTCCTGCTGGATTTACCAAAGCAATCACTACTCCTTATAGTCTTATCAATATCGAAGAAATAAAAGAATGGCCTGAGGCTTTGCGAAAATCGCTAAATCCCTTTTTTGCAGGAAGTAAAGAATTCATCGCGCCAGATGGGACTAAATATAAAATTGGAGAAAATATTTTACTCTGTGCTGCTGCCAACCTAGGCTCTATGTATAGAGATGATGACGAACCCTTTACAGCGGACTTTTGGTCTAGAATAGAAGTGGTGGAATACGGCTATGCGCCTTTAAAAATATCGCAAGACTATTATGAGCGCTTGTTTAATAAGGAGATTGCTAAAATATTGACTTGTCGAGATTTGGCGAGGCAGTATTTCAATTTTTACGACGCGCCTACTGATCCAAAAGCAAGAGCCATACACTTTGCGCAATCTTTTTTAGAATTCACCTTGCTACCCAAAGCAGACGAAATCATCAAGAAAGAAAATATTCAGGGACTGATCATTGACTACTATAATAATGTGTACAACGAAGTCGATATCATCGGCCCAGAAGAAGCGGCAAAGGTAGCCTTAAAGAGAATCAAAGATTTTCGCAACTACACGCCTATAGAATTTTTTGATTTGTACAACCACTTCGTCAACGAGTCTCCACTGAGAAGCACCAAGCTATCCAAAATGCAAAGTGCTGATATCGACAAATACCTTCACCTCAAAGTAATCATACTCACTTTGAGATATATCGAAGGAGGGCTTAGAGCCTTGCGAGAGGAATTTTATCTATCTGCAGGCCAAACAGAAATTGAAGGAACGAATCGAGAATTCATCAAGTGTGCTTATCTACTTGGTTTGTTAGGCAAAATGTAAACACATTAATTTTCTAATCGTATTATGCCCATAGTCACGTTTTTAACGTTTTTGGAGACAATCAAAAAAGCATTATTATTTACTGCCGATTGTAGTGGATGTATTCTGCCGTCTTTAACTTTACTTACTATCAATTCTGTTCCAGAAGCTACTCTCCCATTTTGATTGATAACCACTATCTCTGTGTAGGTACAAAAAAAACATTTGTCCTCGCCTTCTTCAAACTCCCCTTTCCGCTTGGTATGATTATAAAGAATATAAATTTCATCTTGATTCATGCTCAATGAATAAGAAGTGCTCGAACGTAAGCCTCCACCAAAGAAGTACTTTGGTAAGTGAGCTATATTTTTCAGAGTCCCTGTATTAGAAAAACGAGCGACTAAAATATCATAGCTATGATAAATTATATCATCATCGTCTTCCTCATCTACCACCTCGAAACTATCTTCTAGCACCAAACTCAAGTCTCCGTTAGGATGCCTTCTTCCTTCTTTTATGACAAAAGTCAAAGGAAGACCACTCCCTTTTGAAACCTGTTCTGGAGTACTATACCATTCTAAAAGTTCTCTTTCAAATTTTGAATAAGCCATATCAGTGAAACCTTTAATTAGGTTTCCACTAGTATAAAATAATCCATGTATTCCTTCTCTTTCAGACTTATCACTATAGGTTCCAACAATTGATAAACCTCCTGACTCACTAAGCAATGATATCCGAATATCTAATAAAATATTCTTGTCATTTAATTCGACTGTTTTACTTTGTATGCCCGTATGATGCAATCTGTATATAACATACTCAAACGGCAAGACACGGTTCTTTCTTTCCTTTATAGGAACGAAGTTTCTAGCAAGTATATAAATAACCCCGTCGTTTCCCACTATTGTTTGCAATTGTTCAAATTTAGACCCTGGAACATCTAGTTCAAATTCTTTTTTCCACAATGTTCCAAAGCGTTCGTTAAAAACAGCAACACTTATATTTTTACTTTCTCCTATTTTATTTTTTCCTTGGTCATTGACATAGGCAATAAGAGCACTATCTGGACTTAGAACCAAATCTAAATTAAAAAGGCATGTCGCTCCAATATTAAGTGGGTGGCGAAACTTTGCATTCAATTTTTCAAACCCATCTTGCTGTAATTGGCTAGTGTAAATAGAAGAAACATCAGCCTTTGCATCTCCTAATATCGAATAGGCATAAGTGAAATTTTTAGTTTTTATTTTATTCTGTGGTGTAATGTGTTGTTTGCCCTGAAAGTCAGAAAAGACCGTTTCAGAAAGGTAATTATGATTCAAATCAAATTTTAAAATAGAGGATTCTTTGCGCTTACTAGCTAATATGTAGTATGCATCATCATCCAAGTGAAACGGTCGATAATCATCTTGGACTACATTTTCTTTGATTAAATCGGGCGCCCAATTCAAGTCTATTTCCTGAGCGAATAAATTCGAAATAAGTGGAGAAAAATAAACTAGGATGTAGATCAAGTTTTTCATAGTGGTGATATTTTGAATCCACTACAAGATACAAACTGACTCAAAGAAAAAGGTTAAGCTAAAGTTATTGAGTTTTTTAAAGTTTTGTTAATAAATTGAAAAATCTGCCTTATGG
>CAYZUW010000332.1:0-4724 GCA_964481325.1 uncultured Saprospiraceae bacterium | reverse complement strand
ATCCCGGATCATTCGACCATTTGCAAAACACGCAAAAGAATTCCTCGTTCGTAATTCTTGGTACTATGACCTCTGCTGACCTCTGCTGACCTCTGCTGACCTCTGCTGACCTCTGCTGACCTCTGCTGACTTCTCCTGATTTTAAACTATCACCCAACCCGCCCGCTAGCGGTTCCTTCACTTGAATGTCTTCAAGACATTCACCCTGTGGGATCGTTCAGTCATCTGGGTAAGACACCAATCCTTCTACTGACATCCACTGAATCTACTATCTGTAAATATGTTAAGTACGGACTTTACAATGATCCCGAAGCGTCGGGACAAGTTGTGCTTGCTTATCCTTCACAGATAGCCTCTGTATTCACTCTTTATAAAAGGTATACCATACCTTTTATAAATTCAACTATTCGTTGGAGCCAGTATTCGCTAACCCACCCGCTAGCGGTTCTCTCACTTCAATGTCCACTGGACATTGACCCTTCGGGATCGTTCGCTCATTGCTTCCTTCAGACTAGAGGTCACCCTCTACGCCCCAAAAAAAGATTGGCAGGCTTGCAGCTCATGGTGCTTGGCATGCGACAGTAGACGGAAAAGGCTTATCAGAGATGACTTTTGATTTCTAGTGGAGAGACAAAATTTACAGGTTGAATAAGTATATAATGTGCATATTGCAATTTAAAAATGACCATTGAAATTTTGTTTTTTTTTACTCCCATCAACTTATTCTAAATTACTTATAATATTTTGCAACGCATGGAATGACTATGCCATCTATTGAGTGATACACTTCTAAAAGGCAGTCCAAAAAAAGTTAGAATAACTGTATACTATTTAGTATTTTACAGAAGATTTAAACTAGAATAAGATGAAAACCATACTATTTACATTTTTTAATGTCCTTACCTTTATTTCCATTGTTGGTCAAACCACCTATAATTGGAATACTTTACCTACCCACAATTCTTCTCCCTTATTCATTGAGCACATTTATAAAAATGGGGATATACTAGCTCGAAGAGAAGTGCCCCTAGGCTATGTCATATCTAAAGATGATGGAAAGACATGGCAAGAGCTTTATTTAGGAGAATTGGATTTTGCACAGACGATTTTTAATAGGCATATGAGGTTCAGAGAAGACCAAAACGGAGATGTTTATTTTAGAGGACATAGAGAAATATACAAATTAGTAGATGGCAATGAACTGTTGATTTATACTTCAAGTCAGTCTATTGAAGACTTTGAATTTTTGCAAAATGGAAATATTGCCGTTGCAGAGGGCAACTTTTTAAGAATTATAAATAAATATGGAGTCCGATTGTATGAAGAAAATATTTGGCATGGAGATTCAAAAATTATGATTGGATCGGACGGAGTACATTATGTGGCGGAGCGGCGTGGTTCACTTAAAGTTAGAATGTTTAATGACGACTTGAGTATTTTAGGGGAAGCTTATAGCGTTCTATTTGGAAAAGAAGATAATTTTCTAAGCAATGGAAGGCTATTTTCAGGTCATCAATTTAGTGATGATGGAGGGCAAACATGGACTGAAATAGAGTCAGATTTATTTGGCAAGTACTCCTCTAAACTTATGAATGTTCAAGATGAAAATGTTTTAGTATCGGATGACAATAAATTGTTTTTATCAAAAGATTTGGGCATTACCTTTGAGGAACTCCCTGCTGCCACTTTGGAAGAAGAAGCATTAGAATTTTCAAGCTTGATGCAAGGCAATACAATTGTCATTGTAGGGCATAATTGCCTCCAATCTATTACAAAGATTTCCTATGATCTTGGCGAAACTTGGACGACTAATTATAGCGAAACAGGACAATCCTATGCCAACGATGTTGCAGTCGATTTCGACGCTAATATTTTAATGCAATCTTGCAATGAGAGCTACTTTTCTTTAGAGGCAGGTTCAAATGATTGGATACATACTGAAGAAGATACAGACTCCAGGTTTGATACATATGTTTTGCCAGACAACACCTTTTTGAGAACGAGTACTGAAGGAATTTCAAAGTCATATGATGCGGGTCAAACTTGGATTCCTAAGTTTTCTACCGAAAGGTTTGATCTTAGAATCAAAGAGGAATTGATAGTAGGCTACAATATAGAAGGTCATAAGAAAGATAATATGATTATTAGTCAAGATAATGGTGAGTCATGGATTGAATTACCTATCATTTCAGACGCTTCTTTTTCCAGTAATTCAAATAAATTTGACATTTTAACTACGGAAAAATATGTCAGTTGGGCAACCAGTAACACTGGCAATTTAACCAATACCGTTCGGATTTGCGATTTAGAATTGGAAAGTTGCTTAGATTTAGATATACCAGATGAAGAGGGGTTTATGGAAGGAATAGTAACAAGTTTTAATACGCCAAACTTTTATGTTTTAATAAATAATGCTTCGCCAGATGATGGCCACACACTTTATTTTAGTAAAAATGAAGGAGGCTCATTTGAAAAAAAGAACATTCCATTTATATTACCTTATTCTCTAAGTGATCCATTCTTCAAAATTGATCGTTATGAAAATTTATACCTAGGGCACTTTGATGTACTATATATGAGTACAGATCAGGGAACAAGCTGGATAAACATATCCAATGATTTTCCTTCAGGCTTGCAAACTATGACTGATGTATCCATTGGCTATGATGACCATATCTATATCTCGAATTTTGGGCAAGGTTTATTGAAGTCAGAATTTAAAGTCGAGGATTCCTTTGAGGTGGAGACAGATGCCATACTTAAAGTCAATGTATTTCATGACCAAAATGAAGATTGCAGCTTTCAAAACAATGAACCTGGCTTTGAAAATTTTAGAGTTGTTTATAATAATGAAATTATAAAACCAACAAATGCAACCGGCAATGCATTTTTCTTTTCTACAGTTGGCGTACAAGAAATTAGCCTAATATATAATGAGGATTTTTATGAAAGTTGTGAAGATAGTTATTTGGTGTTTCACATTGGAATCGAAGATTTTCAAGAACTGAATATCCCAGTTAAAATAATCAATGAATGTATTTTTTTAGAATCTAGTATTGCTTCCAATATTACCAGGAGATGTTTTGAATCTAGCGCCTCTGCTCAGATTTGTAATCAAGGTACAGTCACTACAGGAAATGAAAAGGTATTCATAGAGTTAGATCCATATTTTGATTTATTGTCAAGCTCAATTCCTATTATTTCTCAAGATGGACAGAATTTAGAATTTCGAACGGAGGAACTTGAACCTGGTCGATGCATGAATATCCGAATAGAATATGAAGTAAATTGTGAGGCTGAATTAGGTCAACTGCATTGTGCAAGCATACGTACTGAACATGGAAATGATTGTTATGAAGGACTTCCAGTAGTTAGAGACAGAAACTTCTGTGTTGAAAATATTGGATCCTACGATCCAAATGATAAAAATATTGTGGTTAATGATGTCCAAGGAGCGGCTTTTGTAGAAGAAGGAGACGATTTGGAATACTTGATTCGTTTTCAGAACACTGGTACAGATACTGCATTTACAGTACGGATTGAGGATTACTTATCGCCTAAGTTTGACTACAATACGGTCAGGCCACTTGTCGCTTCACATGATTTTACATGGACCCTTGAACGTGGAAAACTTGAAGTTTTATTTGAAGATATTTTATTGGTGGACAGCTTTACCAATGAACCAGCTTCTCATGGTTTTGTGCGATTTAAAGTGGAATTGTTAGACGCCATTGAAATAGGAGAAAGCTTTGAAAACGAAGCTTCCATATACTTTGATTTTAATGATCCGATAATAACCAATTTAGTCTCTGCTACTTTCGATAATGATATCGATGGAGATGGTTATTATTCTACCGTAGATTGTGATGATAACAATGCAGACATCAATCCGAATATTGCTGAAGTACCTTATAATGGTATAGACGACGATTGTGATGCTGCGACCCTCGATGACGATTTGGATCAAGACGGATTTGTACTAGCAGAAGATTGTGACGATAACAATGCAGACATCAATCCGAATGCTACAGAACTTCCATATAATGGCATGGATGATGATTGCGATGCCGCTACTTTTGACGACGACTTAGACCAAGATGGATATGTCTTAGCCGAAGACTGCGATGATAATAATGCAAACATTTATCCCAATGCAGAGGAAGTACCTAATAATGGAATAGACGAAGACTGTGATGGCGAGGATTTAATTACCAGCAGCACCAGCACCCTTGCTCAAATTGAGATTACCCTACTTCCAAATCCTGTGAATGATAGGTTTATCATACAATCAACTGAAGAATTCAACAATGTAGTGCTATATGATTTTCAAGGCAAATCGATTAGGACTGGATTAAGGTCCAATCAGTTTATTGACATTTCCGATCTACCCAGCGGTATATATTTACTCGCCTTGACCCCTAGAGATTCTACCCAAAAGATCTATCGTAAGATTGTAGTTAGTAGGTAAAGGAGCTAAGTCTTTATTTTGGGGCCTCCGACAGTTCCATCGAAAAAGATGGTACTGTCGGCGCTATGTTTCAGGACTCGCTATTCAGCTCGGCCCTCGACGAAAAAGTCTCGGTCTTCAGCCTATCGGCTTCACCCTTGCACAGCGCTAGTCCGATGTACTAATCCAATCCTCAGGTAAAATCAACCTATTTCGTAAAGTAAAAGAAGGACCTACAAAGTTTGCAGGATATACCCAATGGCAGTATTCCTTAAAA
>CAYZUW010000331.1:0-4768 GCA_964481325.1 uncultured Saprospiraceae bacterium | reverse complement strand
GAAAATATCTATTTAGTAGATTAGCTTTTGTTTTCTTTGTCAACTTTGTGCCCATTGTCTTTCCGCGAATGAGCCCAAATTTATTTACTTACATGAATTGTAGAGTAAAAAAATCAATTAAATTTATCTACAAGGTCCTTGTAAATATGTGGATTAGATTTAATGTTGATAATGCTATTTTCGCCATGTAGCATTATAAACTTCTCATCTTTAAAGTCTTTAAGTGAGAACTCGCTTAAAAAACATATCATATCAACTCCTATGCTAAGTCAAGATCCGTGACCTACAACGATTATACTATCCTCAAATTCACCCCCTTCGGTTAGAACTGTTATCGTACTATCAACTTGTAGGTTTCCCACAAAAACCTCTTTCACTAAAAGTATATTTTTGGTATAGACATTATTTGAGGTGGGGTTTTGAAAACTAGTTTTGCTAAGAACCTCCCCTGTAATACTATATTGAGCACTCGCTAATTTTTTACCATAGTAACTTCCCTCCTTAAATAAATCATCTGTTTGCGATAAGACTTGAACAGCAACCAGAGTGAAAAAAGTAATGGAACAGATCTTCTATTCATAATTTTAATTAGTCTTCAATAATTTGTTTTTTAAAGTCCATTTGTTGGTGTAAGGTTCTTACAACTTCTATCTCAGTGTCATCTATTGCTTTGTAGAAAATTAAATGTTTATTCACTTTTGATCCTCTTAGTCTAGGATATATGTTTTTGTATTCTCTTCCTAAACTAGGGTTGCTAGCTAGAATTGCGCATTGGTCCAAGATTTCCTTATAGTATTTATCGGCTTGCCTTTCAGACCAATTGCCAAAAGTATAATTCCAGATTTGTCGAAGATCTTGTGTTGCTTTAATGGTAAGATTATACTTAGCCATTTTCTTTTTTCTCTTTCTTGAGTTGTTTTAAGAATTCATTTGGTTCAAAGTCGTCTGCAACGCCACTATTTATTCCTTCTTTTATGGCATGCTGCAAAGCATAGAATTTTTGTTCTTCTGCTTCTAGCAACCGAAGCCCAGCCCTTATCACTTCGCTAGCATTTTTATATCTACCTTCTTTTACTCGGAATTGGACAAAATCCTCGAAATGTTCACCTAAAGAAATAGACGTATTCTTTCCCATACCATTATTTTTTTACAATATTACCAATTATTGGTAATATTGTCAAGCCACTACCGATAAAAATAAATCGGATGCACCTCTCCCTTTTCGTATACATTTCTTCCTCTAGGCAATTGAATAATTGCATCTGCCTCGACTAGATTGGCAAGATCACCAGAACCATTTCCTTTTTGCGGAGTCGCCAAAAGCACCCCCTCTTTATTGGATGAAATTTTTACTTCTAAAAAGTAGGTAAGATCTGGTTTGAATTGTACTTGATCCGTTAATTTTGCGTACATAGGTTTACGAAGTGAAACACCTAAAGAGTCGCCAAGCCATTCCACAAAATATCGATGCATACACACAAAAGAAGAAACTGGATTTCCAGGAAATGCAAAAATAGTACATTGGCCACGACGACCAAACCAAAATGGCTTGCCAGGACGTTGAGCGATTTTATGAAAAAGCTTTTCAGCCCCTAACTCATCCAGTACCTCAGGAAGAAAATCAAATTTCCCCTTAGAAACTCCTCCACTCAATAAGACAATGTCATACGCTTCCAAGTAGCCTTGCATCTTGGCTTTGATTTCAGCCTTGTCATCGTCTAGATGAGCAGTATCACATGAAACACCCAGTGCATTTAATACAGTACTAATTCTATAAATATTTGATTTCCGAATTTGATGTACCATTGGTTTTTGATCAATCGAGACTAGTTCATTCCCAGTCGAGATCACAATAGCGGTAGGCAACTTGGCTACCTTGACCATACTCTTCCCTATGCTTGCCCCGAGACCGATTTCTGCCGAAGAGATTAGGGTGTTTTCTTTAGCGACCAATTCGCCAAGGGACCTGTCGGATCCATGAAAGTGCACGTTTTGCTTTTCGATGATTTCGTCTATCTGAATGGTAGCTTGTTCATCTAGCACGACAAGATCTTCATACCTAATTACCGTATTACAGGCTTTGGGCATGATAGCTCCTGTCATTACTTCAAGACAAGTCCCCGCTTTTGTTTTTTCTTTTTGCGAATCTCCTGCCGCGGCCACCCCTGCAATCTCAAAGCTTCTTTGCCCCTTTTCAAAATCAGAATAGGCTATGGCAATTCCATCCATCGTGACACGGTCATAAGGAGGTAAGGCTCGATCAGTGTACCACTCTTCTTTGAGTATTCGGCCTAAAGACTCGGATAAGGGTATAGATTCAATTCCAAAATTTCCCAAATGGGAATTTATGATAGTTAAAGCGTCTTTTACGTCAATCATCAACCTCCGATTGTAGTCATGGATTCAATAATATTGGGATTCCTTTTTCTCTGCGCCTCCGCTTCAAAACCATTTTTATGTTTTTGTCCCACTGCAGATTGGATGGCCTCTAGCAATTGTTCGTCATTAGCACCAGCACGAAGCAAATCGCGAACATTAAAAATACCCTCATCATAAAGACACGTTTTTATGATGCCCATTGGCGTGAGGCGAATCCGATTGCAGGTACCACAAAAAGTGCGCGAGTAAGCAGGGATGATTCCGAAGCTTCCTGCATGACCTGGTATCTTATAGTTAAGAGAAGTAGAATTTTTTCCATCTACAAGTTTGGTCGCTGTACCAAAATGCCCTTCTAAGTGTTGTAGAATTTTCTTGTAATTCCATTCCAGATTCTGATAGTGGGCACCTTTCCCATTGAAAGGCATCTCTTCGATAAATCGTACAGATACATTTCTATCTTTTGTCAAGGCTACCATAGGAATGAGGTCAGGTATATTTCGGTCCTTGATGACTACAGCGTTCAACTTCAAATCCAAATCTCTTTTGGACATTTCTTCAAAACAATTCCATACCGTATCGAACAAATCTCTACGGGTGATATCAAAAAAACGTTCTTTATCTATGGAGTCGATACTGAGGTTGAAACTTCTCACACCATACTGCATGAGTTCATCCAAATATTTTAGCGTATGCGTACCATTGGTAGTGATGGCTATTTTATTTATCCCATTGATCTCACTAAGACTTTTGATAAAGTATAGGATGTCTTTACGCAAAAAAGGTTCGCCACCCGTGATGCGCACTTTCGACACCCCTTGCTTACTGAGCACATGCGCCACGCGCAATAGCTCTTCGTATGACATTAGTTGCTTTTGCTTCACAAAATCAATCCCCTCATTGGGCATACAGTAAAAGCACCGCAGGTTACATTTGTCAGTAACGGCAATGCGGATATAATCTATGACCCGATTATGTTTATCTATCAATTTGTTCATACTTCTCTTTCGTGTATAGGGCCTACTTTTTTCCTCAAAGGTTGCCCTCCTTTTTGTCTAAATACGGCTAGGATTTCGGAGGCTATAGACAGCGAAATTTCTTCGGGAGATTCGGCTCCAACTTCTAATCCCGTAGGACTGTGCAAAAATACAACAGACTCTAAGTCCGTTCCGTCCAACTCTGCATCCATTTTCAATGTACGCTTCTTGGGACCTAGCATGCCAAGGTAAGCAGGCTGATGTTCCAAGAAATGCTGCAATATTTCAAGATCCCATTTGTAGTCGTGGGACATCAAAATAACAGCCGTATAGTCATGTGGTATTACTTTGGCATGATCTTCAAACGGGACCACACGTTTCACTTTTTCAACCAGCTCTTTGGTCAGTTTTTTCAATCTACCGACTACCCAAATCTCCCAACCCAAAGTGCTCGCCACATTCGCCATGGCATTCACATCATAGTTGTCACCAACGATGACCAATCTGGTTTCAGGCCTTACAAATTCAAGCAAGACTTTTACCATATGCTCGTCTGCCTGCAGATCAAAAATTCGAGGAGACTTTTTAGCCAATACAGTTTGTATGGCCTCTTGCAATGCACCAGAGTTAACATCCAGAAAGGACAAGGAGGTATCATGATGGTCTATCAGTTTACTAGTAGCCAAGCGTTCATCCTCTTCCGAAATTACTTTCGCAATGATAGAAGGTTCTTGCGCATTCAATATCGACCGCAGCAATTCTATTTCATTATTTGGATCATCAGGATCGATAGGTGTGAGCAAAACCTCTATTCTACCATTGCATCCTAGCCCTACACCGATTTGATTTTTATCATCGTCCATGGTGTCATACACGACGAGCGAAGATTTGTTTTTATAGATGGCATTCATCGATTGTTTGAGAGCATCTCCTTCGAGGCAGCCACCACTGATACCACCCGTCCATATGCCATTGCTGCGCACCAACATTCGCGCACCAATCCTCCTATACGCAGAAGCCTCTACGCTTACGACCGATGCCAGCGCCACTTTTTCCTTACTGTGGTCCAGCTTGTCGTATTCCGATATTATTTTTCTTATTTCGAGCAATTTCGAGCAATTTTATACTAAAATTCGCTTCATTCAGCATCTTGCAATATACAAAAACGAGCCCTCAATAAGTAGCAGAATAAATTCTAATTGACATGTATTAGCACCCTTTGGCATATAAGTTTCATCATAATATATTTAGCGTTTATTTGGTGCGATTTTATGATTTTTTGGGAACAGCATTTATAATTCACCATTTATAATTAAAAAAGAGGCGTGCCGGTTCTGGCGAAAGCCCGTGAAGGACAAGCGCAGACTGTGAATTTACTTAGCACAAAATGTGCCACTTTCATCACTTTGCTGATA
>CAYZUW010000330.1:0-4770 GCA_964481325.1 uncultured Saprospiraceae bacterium | reverse complement strand
ATTCATAATTCATAACTCATAACTCATCATTCACCTCACTCCTCCTCCGTCATACCAATCAAGCCCATCGGAAGCTCGACGTGGATCTTTTGGGCTTTTTTATCCACCTCTACAATCAAGTCTTCATGTAATGGCACCAAATGCTCCTCCTCTCCTTGCTTTACAAAGGCCATTTCTTGCTGGGGATATTCTTCTATTCGATCTACAGTCCCAATCTCTCCTAGCTCCTTATCTATCATAGTCCAACCCATTATAAAATGATACGCTAAGTCTGACTCTTCCACAATAAGACGACTAAGCACCTTGGTAGGAACGGTTAACTTTTGATGCGCCACGGACACCGCATCTTCTTTATTATCTATGGTTTCTAGCTTGACTAAAAAGGGATTTTGACTTCTGATTGATTCTATGAAGTAAGGGATAGCGGATTGCCCGTGCGCCACATAGACTATACCGTTCTTCAGGACATCTTCTAGATACTCCTCTTCAATGAAACATTTCAATTCTCCTTTGACACCATGCGGCTTGAGCAACTTCCCTATTTCAGTATATTCAGACATGACACAAAATTACTATATTGTATTGGACTAATTCATTACATTGCAAGAAAATGCTATCCTTATGCGTTATCTCTATTTTAACTTAATCTTAATACTCGGTTTTAGCTCCATATCCTTGACTGCGCAAGTTGATAAAGATGTGGCAAAAGTGCAGCAAATACTGCAGAGACAGGCCACTGATTGGAATAAAGGCGACTTGGAAGCATTCATGAATGGATACTGGCAATCGCCGGAATTGACCTTCATCGGCTCTAGAGGCGTGACAAAAGGCTACAAAAACACGTTGAATAATTATATAAAGGGCTATCCTGATAGACAAACGATGGGTAAGCTCCATTTTGATATTTTAGAAACAAAGAAGCTTAGCAAAAAATCCATCATGGTTATAGGTAAATACACTTTGACTAGAGAGGAAATTGACGATGCTAGCGGCTATTTTCTATTGGTTTGGAAGAAGATTAAAAAAGAGTGGGTAATTATTGCCGACCACAGCAACTAAAAAAGTACCGCTTAGATATAAAATATGGCATACATAAAATATTCAAAGTATCTTTTCATACTACTTCTCTGCCTATGTATATGTCTAGCGAGCCCTAGGATCATAGCACAGAATTTAGTCCCTAATTTCTCATTCGAAGAGTCGACGGAAAAACCGACTTCTATGTTGGATAATGGGCATGAATATGCCGACGTCAGCAAGTATTGGAAAACACCAAATCTTGCTTCTACAGATCTCATCACACCAAGATTTAAGACCAATAAGTTTGAACCCATCGAAGCCTTTTCAGGATACAATATGTCTGGCATAGTCATCCATGGAGATTTTTGGTCGGAATATCTCAAGGTACAACTTAGAGAACCACTCAAACCAGGCACAGAATACTATGCTGAATTTTGGATGGCGTATTGTGGAGATTACAATAAAGAATATACACCAAAAATGACCAACTCATACCTCGGTGCTTATTTCGACCAAAGCTTTTTTGAAAAGGACAATAAACAGTTGACCAAGAAACCACAAGTAGCTCTAAAAACCCAAGTCGAACTCAAAGACAAAACTTGGGTCAAGATTAGTGGTAGCTTTATCGCTAAAGATACCAGCAACTACCTATACGTTGGGCAGTTTACCAACCAGGAAGAGCCAGATAACATGCTGCTCGGTTACTACTATATTGATGATGTCAAGGTGATAAAATTCAGTGACCACTCCACTGTATTTACCCCTGCCGAATATGCTCCAGATGGCCTCAACAATATTTATTTCGAAACTGACAAGTACGATTTGCTAGAGAACAGTTTTAAGACTTTAGATGAAGTGTATGGATTTCTCACTAAGAATCTTTCTCTAGAGATCAGCATCATCGGCCATACAGATAATCGAGGTGAATTTCATCATAACCAAGAGTTGAGCACGAATCGTGCGCAGTCGGTGTTTAATTATCTTGTCAATAAAGGTATAGCACCAGAGAGGCTGAAATTTAGTGGTAAAGGCGCCAGCGTGCCAGTAGCTTCTAATCTCACCGAAGATGGACGACAAGAAAATAGAAGAGTGGAATTTGTCGCCAGTGGCGAGTTAATTAAAGACGTAGACTTAGCTCAAGTCAACGTGACAGAAGCTGACTTATCTTATCGTTTCCAAAGTGAACTCAACGTCAACGCAAAACCCTATCAGTACAATTTTATAGGTCGATACAAAGATATCTTCAAGTGCAAACTAAAAGACAAGGCAGGAAGCCCAAGCAGTATCTTGAAAGAATACAAACCTGTAGCGGCTGTCCAACACTTAGATGAAGAGATTAAAGAACAGAGATTGGTTTTTATCAACGACTCTCCTCTTCATCCACAGACACGTATCCTGACTAAAGAACTGCTCCAAGTGTTTAGCGACAAAGGCTTTACACATCTAGCCATTGAAGCATTCACCAACGCCGCTGAAAAGGTAGATAAAATTGGCCACCCTACCATTAATATGGGCGTCTACACGGATGAACCTTTGTTTGGAGAATTGATTCGAGAAGCCATTCGTCTAGATTTCAAAATCGTTTCTTTCAATCCAAGTTCCGTAGAATTAGATAGAGCCAAAAAAATTGTTCAAAAATCTATGAGCCTTTCGCCAAAGGATCCCAAATTGACCATCAACTCTGCCAACTGGTCCAAAGCGATGAATCTAAACCGTCAGTATAGCAAGAATAAATCTGCTAAGTATTTAGTCGTTACCCACAAGAATCAAACACAGAAAAAAGAGGTCAATGGGATTCGAAGTATGGCGTACTGGTTTCAGCAGATTACCAAAACTGCGCCTTACACCATAGACCAGGTTACCATGAATGAACAATGTCCAGCTACAGAGCATCCGGTTTATAAGTTCGCCAACGTCAACTATCCTGCGGTGATGAAAAAATATACAAAAGTATATAACGCTCCCATCAATGATGTAGAGGAACTCTCAGATGTGCAAATTTTTCATCCACGTTCTCAGTTCGTTAAGAATCGCCCAACCTGGCTCAAGCAAGGAGATCAAAAGGTATCTTTCCAGATCAATGCCGACCAATACAATATGACCTACCCCCTACTCGTCATCGCTTACTCGCCTGATGAAGATATTGAGATAGCTGTCCCTTTAGATGTCGTCGAGATTAGCAACAACCGCGACGCTATGCCTTTGTTCTTACCACCAGGCACGAACACCCTAGTACTCAAGGATAAGAAAACTAGAAAGAAATTAGACGTAGAAGTTAAGTAAGATTTTTATTTGGGAGTGCCCTATGCATATTCCATCAGATAGAAAAAATCTGAATGCATATGCATAGGTCGTGCTATCCAGGACTCCGTGTTCACTCCGGTCCTTCAGTCGCTAGAAAAAAGCGCCTTCGGACGACCCGATCAGAGATCGGCCTCCTTCCTATCACTCACTCGGGAAGAAGAATTATAATTAATTTATCGCAGGTTATAAAAATCTTAATGGAAAAATAGAAATGAAATATGGACTAATCATCTATCTTTTAGTTCCTTCAATCTCGTACTGATTCTACGCATAGAGACTTTACTGACACCACTCGCTTTTGCGACATCTACCCAATTGGATATTGAAGACTGAACTTCATCTATAATCAATTCAGGTTTGGCAATACTAAATTCTTTAGCCAATTCGAGTAACTGTTTTCTACCTGGATGGGCTCCCTCACCTGCTACTCTTGTAATGTGCTCATCTATCGCACCCGAAGAATAAGTCAGATCATAGGCAGGAGCAAATACCCAGTCTCCCTTTTCATTCATCAACCAAGAAAAGTTCTTTGAATGGTCATCTCTATTATAAGTATAGATATTGAAAGCGGCTAATCTCAATATTTTCTCGCGAGACTTCGCCGTTTGTTCAAGTCGAAATGCCACATCTATAATATTTCCATAATCGATACTACTACGTCTAAAGTTGTCATGTGTCAATCCAGCCATAGAATGCATATGGATTCGTTTATTGCCTCGTCTATCAAATCTTTTTGTAGCAAATACTTGCATACCATTGGCGCTTTCTAGTAAACGACACTCACTCATTTCTATACCCGCTTCAACTGCCATTTTGTGATATGCAAATTCTATGTTCGCTATATCCAATGGATCTTCAGAACTCGGAAACTTAATAATATAATGCTCAAATCCTTTCGGTAATTTTTTGCGACCGTATATCAATTCATCTTTTTGAGAATTATATCCAACATGTGCTTTTGGTCTTGCACCTCCAGAGGAACCACCTAGCGTCATTAAACTTTCAATTACTACATTACTACTGCCTGAGTATACCTGGTCAATAGAAGACTTCAATTCGTCTAAATCAATTTTTACCTTGTGATTATCAAATGCTGTTAATGCGGGTCTGTAAATCAAGGCACCTTTTCCCGTTCCTCCTACATAGGCAAGTTGATCCAATACATTGATATCGTGCAAGGAAAGTCCTTTTTTCTCTAGCGCTCTATTGAGGAGAAGCATCCCCCAACCATCAGGCAGTGAATCATCGAATAGCCCAAAAAGCCCACGGAAGGGTTCTGGCTCTGCTGCTTGTATGCTGTTATTAAATTGCAATCTGAAGGGAGAAAGATTTAGCCCTAGTTCAAGAAATGAGTCTTCATATTTAAAATAGACTGTACCTTGGTCAAGCCGCAATTGCCCTACCAATATTTCATCTATATCAAATTTAATAAAGACATTTAATTTC
>CAYZUW010000329.1:0-4779 GCA_964481325.1 uncultured Saprospiraceae bacterium | reverse complement strand
CTCAGGCATCACTGAATTTCAAAAAGAAAAAATCTCATCCAAAATAGTCCATTTTTTGGAATCCATTAGTTTACGTAAAGGACTCAATGTAAATATTAAACAATAGTAAATATCATAAAGTTCTATGCTACTTTGTCTTAGTCTTGGCAGCGACCAAGTACCGAAATGCCCATTTCCATTGTATGGATAAAGCATTGATACCGGCCTCTTTAAAGATATGCTCTAACTCTGCTTTTTTGAAGGATCGTCTGATAGCTCTGAGGCCATCTTGCTTAACCATCTTTGAAAATGGCATCACGGGTCCAAATATTTTGAATAACAAATAGGCTACTGTACTTCTGGATAGTTCACTAAAGATAATCTTTCGCGTGATTTTTAATTTACTCTTTTTCAAGAAATCTATCAATTGTTCATCTGTAAAGTGATACATGAAATGACTACTGATGAGTAGGTCGCAGTCAGGCAATTCAAAATCTTTCGCTAGGATATCTGCTTGTATATATTGAATTTCTTTTTGGGAAGTATTCTGACGCTTGGCATAATCGAGAATATTTTGGTTGCCATCCAAACCCGTCAAATGAACCTCTCTATTTTGTTTATCGCACCATTGCGCAATAGAGCGTAGATTGTCTCCCCCACCACATCCAAGGTCTATAATCTTTACTGGGCTTGCAGCAGTTTTTATCTCTGTTTTTACTGCCTTCAAGGTAGCATTCGTATTACCTAGTAGTCTATTGATAATGGTAAGTCCATTCAGCGTATCGTGCAATTCTTTACCTGAAAGCTGGAGATTGTCCATTTGCTCTTTTTCTAGACTGCGTTGTTCTAACATCTGCTAGGGTGCTTCTTTCTTATAAATGAGTTTGTATACTTTGCCTACCAACCAGTTTCCAGCAGGATAGTATAGGGCAAAGAAGAGCGCCATCCCTAGAGCAAAATTTTGCGGTGAAAATAAGTAATCCAAAATATTATTAGGATAGGCATAAGAAGAACGTAAGGTATAGCCCCCAAATTCTAGTAAGCCCATAGTAACCAAACCATAGGCATACTGCTGATGAAAGGGCAAACCCCGTAGGATTAAGGAGATGGGAACCATGTATACGATATAGCAAGTGATCACCTGCCACCAATAGGTAAACTTGGCAATTTCCACCACTTGCCCAAACTGATCCATACCCATGCCCCAAATAAAATAAATAACACAATACAGCATTATCAAACGCTTATCTACGTCTAATTTCTTCTTCGCATAGGTTATAAATTCATTTATCATGTATACTTAGTTTCAATTAATCTCAATAGAATATGCACCAAATTTTCCGTGGTGGGTCAGTGAAAAGGACACCTCCAAAGGCTTCTCTTTGAAATACAATTTGGGTATACCTTGTTGGCATTTTTTGATTTGTAAGTCATTCAAATTGTATTTGTATTTTTCCGCAATGCGTTCTAACAATGCCCTTCTAGTCATTAAGCTTTGCTCACTGCGCCGATTAACATATACCAAATGGTCCTCAGTTACGAAAGTATCCAAATCTGAGCAGGTAGTAAAAATGTAATCCTCCCCGACCATAGTATGGGTGTTAAATATATGGCTATCAAATTCAACCATACCTCTCTTTTCATCAATGACCACACAATTTAATTTTTGCGGGTTAAGAAAACGCTTTACCCCTCGTTGTATAGCTACTTTATAGGCACTTTCTTTCATACTCCACATTCGCCATATACTTTTAAATTCATTGTCGGATGAGCCAATAAATGCACACTCAGATGGAGTGAATACTTTTCTTCTGAATCGCTCTTGTCTCCAAGACTTCTGAGCGTAGGCTACTTCTATGTCTACTAGGTCATTACCAAGCATTACTTCTCTGCTACTTTTGATTCGATTACTGCCATAGCTGACTTGACATCTAGCATAGAATCCATTGCATCATTATCTATTATGATGTCATACTTATCTTCTATATCTAATACTACATCTACCAGGTTTGCAGAGTTGATTTTAAGGTCATTGATAAAATCAGTTTCCTCACTAAGATTAGCAAAGGCATTCTCATCTTGTATATAGGGCTTGATGATCTCTTTAAGCCCTGCAATCATTTCTTCTTTCTTCATACTTATTTACTGAATGGTTCGGTAATTTTTGGAAAATTATAAATCGGCCAGCAGTAAATGCCTGGTTGTCAGACGATTAAAGAGACAGTGCAAATAGTTGTAATATTCTGGTTGTCAGCGATTTAAAATTTAATTACCGAACCATTGTTTACTAATCGCTATACTTTTTAAAAATGACACATCCATTCACATCTCCAAAACCAAAGCTTGCCTTCGCTACCACATTGAGTTCTTTTTCAATTAATGACAAAGGTATTTTTTCTGCTGAAATTAAACTAGTAATTTCAGGATGGAAATCTTCGCAATTGATATTGGGAAAAATAAATCCATATTTTATCTGTAATACACTCGCTACACATTCTATAGAACCACCAGCTGCTAAGCAATGTCCAATCATGGACTTAAGTGTATTGATATGCGGAAAGTACTCACCTCTCAAATCTAAGGCTTCACACCAATTATGTATTTCAACTGGATCTTTTATGGTGGCGGTTAAGTGTCCGTTGATTGTATCTATATCTTTAGGTGAGACATTGGCATTGACGAGAGCCCCTTTTATACAGCGCTGGACGGCTTCAGAATTAGGGGCTGTCATGGTTCCCCCATTTCTATGTCCCCCTGAGTTGATTTCGCCCCCTAATACTTCTGCATAGATGGACGCCCCTCTTTCTATGGCACTTTCCAAAGACTCTAAAACGAGTGCGCCTCCCCCACTTCCTGGCACAAAGCCCGAAGCACTGGCACTCATAGGTCTTGACCCTTGTTCCGGATCATCATTAAATCTAGATGTCAAAACGCGCATGGCATCAAAACCTCCCCAAAGATACGGACCATGGTCACTGCAGCTTCCTACCAGCATACGTTTTGCACGCCCAGCCTTGATTCGATCATATCCCATCAAGATGGCTTCTACACCCGTCGTACAAGCTGATGAATTGGTGGTGACCTGATTACCTAATCCGAGGATACCCCCTATGTAGGCACTTACCCCACTCGTCATGATTTGCGATACCACCGTACTTCCTAAACGCCTCACCTGCAAATCATCCACTTTATAAATAGCCTCTCTAAATTTTTCAATTCCCGAGGTACCTGTGCCGAATACAATGCCGCTATCAAAGTCGGTAACTTCATTCGCTGCTAGACCCGCATCTCGCCAAGCGTCCAATCCAGACATTACTCCATAGAGTATTCCAGAACTTTTAAAATTACGTAATTGGAGAGGCGTCAAATATTCTAGTTTTTTATCCTCATCCACTTCTGGTTGTCCAGCGATTTGGCAAGAAAACTGCAAGCCTTCTAGTTGCATGAAGTGTCTGATTCCAGAAGTACCTTTTTTGATGGCTTTTGTAAAAGCCTCTAATCCTACCCCGTTAGGAGATACCACACCTAGTCCTGTAATTACTACTCTTTGCTCCATTTTATTATTTCATCATGCCTGCAATCTTTCCCCTACAAACCAGCTCTAGATCTTCGTTATACATATCTACCTTGCAGCCTAGTTTATTAAATCTGAAGTATTCTTTCTTTCCATCCACAATCACCTTAGTACCTGGGAAAACGGGTTTAAAAAAATCCATATTAGAAGAGGTTAAAGCAATCTGAACATTTTCAATATCTGCTCCTTCTGCATTCAAAATAAATATACCCAGACACACGACACCTATCTGTGCCATTGTTTCCGTTAATATTACACCTGGCGTTACTGGATTGTTCTTGAAATGGCCTTCATAAAATGGCATGTCGGGTAAATAGGTATAATTACCAGTAATTTGATTTTCACTTACGGACATAATCTCATCTACAAACAAAAAGGGTTTGCTATACGGTAGGTAGGATATAATTTCTGTACTTGTCATTTATCTTAAGTGTTCTCCCCCGTTTACAGGTATAACTGCTCCATTTATCCATGCTGCCTCCTCTTTACACAACAAATATACGGCATCTGCTACTTCTTCGGCTTGTGTTAGTCTACCGTATGGATTTCTTTCTATGGCCTTTTTCTTCAGTAGATCGCTATTGGGAATGAGATTCAAAGAGAAAGTATCCGTTACACCTGCTTGGATGCAATTGGCTCGAATGCCATGGGGAGCAAATTCTAAAGCGATATTTCTAGTGATTGCCTCAAGTACCGCTTTTGCCGCGGATACAGCAGCATAATTTTGCCAAGCCTTACTATTGCCTTCGCTCGTAAAGCTCAACACCCTTGCGTCCTCGGCAAATAGACCAATACTATGCACATCTTTCACCCAATCAT
Organism: uncultured Saprospiraceae bacterium; assembly: GCA_964481325.1. GTDB lineage: Bacteria > Bacteroidota > Bacteroidia > Chitinophagales > Saprospiraceae > JALZVN01. Next base: position 407 of record CAYZUW010000329.1, on the reverse strand, counting down.
AGAGACTGGTGCCCATCGTTTCTATGGTGATTCTAAAATCATCGTTTTTCAAGCTTGCAGCATCCTGGGAAACCATTGGCTTTAGATTTCCTTTTGCAATACTGTGAATGAGTACCTTGACTTTATCTTGAGCTGTAAAATGCGTTTGCAATTCGCTTAAAACATGTGCACGTTTGACAGGATTGACAGCATCTAGGTTATATTGTATCAGCTTTACTTCAGAGCTGTTTAAAATTTCTTGAAATTCTTTTTCTATATTTGGTAGATCCACTCTACGAACGCGATAAACAAGGCAGAGGTTTAGACCATGCGCTGCTAATTTCTTAGCAGTCGCCAAGCCTAAGCCGCTCGAAGCACCTAGAATAATGGCCCATTCATTCTTGCCTTTAAATTCTTTTACCATTGTA
>CAYZUW010000328.1:0-4784 GCA_964481325.1 uncultured Saprospiraceae bacterium | reverse complement strand
CCTTATAATTATTACATTCTTTTTTGATTCCATGAATTTCTTAATTTGATAAAGTTATTTAATCTATGTTGATTGCTTTTTTTTGATGCATGATAAGTTTTATGCCATGCCAGTACAATATTAAAAGGAACACCCCTTAATCTAGCACCATACCCCGCGAGAAGGATAGAAAGCATCGCCCCTCAGGGCGAGACTGAGCTGCCCTTTTTCGGGCAGCGATGGCCGTAGCGAAGCGGAGTGCTGCATAGCCTGATGCCTATGCGAGCAGATGGGTGGGAAGCCAGATAGGCACTCGCCCAAAACATCCTCTAAGACAGCACTTTAGCCGATCCAAAAAAAAGGGGGACAATCGGGAAATCTTCCTTACCTTGGAGGCTGATGAACTTTCCATATTTCATAGCGAAGAAGGTATCCTTTTCGGGGAAGAAAAATTTCTCTCGGCTGATCATACGTATAGCGATCATGGCGATAGCGCTGAGCTTGACGGTGATGATCGTGTCGACGGCGCTGAATCAGGGATTTAAGCACGAGATCACGACTAAGATGTTTGGATTTTGGGGGCATATACATATCAATGACAACAACTACATCCGTAGTTTTGAGAGTAAGCCGATCAATGTGAATCAAGACTTTTACCCTTCGCTCTCGGACGTGGGGCCTATACAATATGGTGGAAGTGACGGCTCCTTTAACTTTCAGAAAGAAGACAAGTGGACCAAGGGCGGAATCTCGCATATACAACGGTTCGGATTAAAGGAGGGAATACTTGAATCGAATAGTGATATCGAGGGGATTATACTCAAAGGGGTATGGCGGGATTTTAACTGGGAGTACATGCAGAAGTTTATGGTCGATGGGAATCCTATCTCATTTCCTGATGGAGAGATGTCGAGGGATATATTAATCTCTAATTCTACGGCAAAGAGATTGCAGTTGAAAGTGGGCGATCGACTTACCGTCAACTTTGTAAACAAGAATCAAGAGGTGAGTCGTCGCTTGAACATCTGTGGTATCTATAAGACGGGATTGGAGGAGTATGATAAACGCTTTGCGCTGGTGGATATAAGACAGGTGCAAAAGCTACTGGGCTGGTCTGAAGATGAGGTCGGAGGGTTTGAAGTGTTTATAGATGATATAGATGACTTGGATGTGTTTCGGTATTATCTGACGGAAGAGGTGCTGCCACTGAAATTGTATGCAGAGTCGATTCGATATAAATTTCCTGGGATATTTGATTGGTTGGGACTGCAAAATATCAATGAAATTGTGATACTGCTGCTTATGATCATAGTGGCGATTATAAATATGGTGACGGCGCTGATGATCCTCATCTTGGAGCGTACTTCCATGATCGGTGTGCTCAAGGCGATGGGGGAGCAGGATTGGAATATCCGTAAAATATTTATTTTCTATGCGGCTTATATTATCGGATTGGGGCTGGTCTGGGGCAATTTCATAGGCCTGTCGCTGAGTCTGCTGCAAAAGAAATTTGGCTTCATCACCTTGAGTGAGGAAGACTACTATATGAGTGTCGCGCCTATCGCGCTGGACTTTTGGACGATTCTGATGCTCAATCTAGGGACGATGGTAATCACGCTTTTGTTCTTAATCATACCGTCCTATCTGGTGACCACTATTCAACCTGTAAAAGCCTTACGTTTTAAGTAATGAAGCGCTATGGTGCCTCATATAAGTGGCAGGCAATGCGCGCTCGATGGCGTGGCTATTCTCTGCGGCAGCGAGGTGGACGCCTCTGGCAACATCTCAAATATTTTCGCAGATATACAGGCGTGGACAAAAGTGCTTCTGCTTTTTTTGGACAACCTGTGGCCTATCTCTTGGATTTGTTTTTTTACATTCTGGATGTATTTGGAGTAGGAGAGTTATATGAAACAGCGGCGGAGTGGCTCAAGTATTCTACCCGTGCGCTGAACGACCGAGAACGCCAAATCGTGCACACTTTGTTTGGCGAGAGTATCGATGTCGATCGGATTCGCATTGATGAACTGGCGATCACGGCACGTTTTGCTAAGGCCTTCTATGTGGGTATATATACTATCAACTCTTATGGTAAAATGAAGGAGGGCATCTTCGTGCACGAACTCATTCATATCTGGCAATACACGAAACTGGGCTCCGTATACATCCCTCGTGCGCTGCGCGCGCAACGTTCCGTAGAGGGCTACAACTATGGTGGTATAGCACAACTGAGCCTCGGCGATGCCGAATGGATGTCTTACAACTATGAGCAACAAGGAGACATCTTGGCGGATTATTGGCGCGCCAAGCATGGGCGCCCTACCCGATGGAATACGGAATTAGTAGCAGAGGATGCCTACTTGCCTTTCGTGAAAAAACTTAAAAGTAATTATGAAGTATGAGTTATGAATTATGAATGCGATTCTCACCTAGACACCTAGATCCCTAGACACCTAGATCCCTAGATATCTAGCCCCTAGATCCCTAGAAACCTAGCCCCTAAATCACTCCACAAAACCTCTGCCTTTTCTTTTCGTACTTATTAGTGTATGTTTGTGGAAAATCCATTTATAAACCAGGGAATCAATCATGATTGAGTACTTTCAAGTAGTTGACAAGAAGCTAAAGAAGCTGGATGAGATACAACCTGGTTGTTGGGTCAATATACAGCCCCCTATAGAATCGGGAGAAATAAAGGCTTTTGCCAAGGAGATGGATATAGAGCTGGACTTTCTGATGGATTCCTTAGATAAGGATGAGCGATCAAGGTATGAGAGGGAAGAGGATGTGCGTTTGATACTTGTCAATGCGCCTACCTTGAATGATTCTGCTCCAGAAAATGAGTCTTTATACTTGACTATTCCTATTGGGATTATATTGACTCCTGATAACGTAATCACGATATCTTCGCATAAAAAGACGGTACTTAAGCGATTTTTAAAGATGAAGGTCAAGGGGTTTAAGCCAGAAGTCCAACAAAAATTTGTGCTTCTTATCTTTGAGCAAATTGTGCGAGACTATCTGCACTGCCTAAAATTGCTCAATCAGAAGCGAAACGAGATAGAAAAAGAGCTATACGATAGTTCTAGAAACCAAGAATTGAGGCGACTTTTGTCCATAGAGAAGAGTTTAGTCTACTTTGTGAATTCATTGAGTGCCAATGACCTGCTCAAAATGAAGATGAAGCGGACAGATTTTCTAGAGATGCGCAATGACGAAGTCTTAACGGACTTATTTGAAGATATCATCATTGACAATGGACAAGCCCTCGAAATGTCTAATGTATATACCAATATCTTGAATGGTACGATGGAGGCCTATGCTTCTATCATCTCCAATAACCTGAATATGGTCATTCAGCGCCTGACTTTGGTGACCATCATATTGATGGTGCCTACCTTGGTGGCGAGTTTGTACGGTATGAACGTCCCCTTGCCGTTTAAGAATAGCGAATATTCCTTTTACTTTATTATCGTATTCTCCATTTCTGTGAGTTTGCTCTTGGCTTGGTTCTTTAGAAGACACCGCTTGTTTTAGTGTGGGGATAGCTTCAGGGAAACTGTCTTTTTTTTAAAAATCTACATCATTTTCATCTAATAATTTTGTCTTTTCAAAATCACTTTTTTGCGACGCCTAAAGCAATAGAACTTGCAAATTTATTGTTATAAAAGGGACCACGAAAAAAAATATTTTGGCAAAATATAGAGAGCGGATTAGAATTCAATGTATAGGCTAATTATTGTCTTTCAAAGAGTTATATAGGGCTGCTTGTAAGTATTTTGCTTACATTTTTGTCAAAATTAAAGGCTGGTTTATCCACACATCGCAAAAAAATATTTAAGCCATAAATATATGACTGTCAGTAATATACCGAGTTTATCCACATTTTGTGGATAACTTACATTGCAAAAAAAGCCAATATTTTAGCTACATTTGTAATCACACGACGGCAAAATTAAGTGCAAAAATTAAAGGCCAGATTTGAGCTCTATTACTAGAGCGAACCCCTACTGGCATTACTAAATATTTTTAGAAAGAGAACCCTATTTCTCCTCGAGTTTACGCTGTCTTGTTTCAAAGCAAGCATGTCATTGCTGACTGCATAACTGAACTAATTAATTGAACTACTTTTAACACTAACGAACGCATGACAAACAACATTGAACCTATACTGCAGGAGAATCCAAATCGCTTTGTGCTGTTTCCCATACAGCACAAAGATATTTGGCAGTGGTACAAAGCCTCAGAAGCTTGTATCTGGACTGCAGAAGAGATCGATTTATCCACGGACCTTGTCCATTGGGAAAGTCTAAAAGACGATGAAAGACACTTCATCAAGCACGTGCTGGCCTTTTTTGCGGCGAGCGATGGCATTGTAAACGAGAATTTAGCTGAAAATTTCGTTTCAGAAGTACAATACACCGAAGCCAAGTTCTTCTATGGCTTCCAGATTATGATGGAAAATATCCATTCAGAAACCTACTCTTTATTGATAGACACTTATATCAAGGATGTTGCCGAGAAAGACAGACTTTTCAACGCGATAGAAACGATGGACTGTGTCAAGAAAAAGGCAGACTGGGCGTTGCGCTGGATAGACAATGGTAGCTTCGCAGAGCGATTGATTGCTTTTGCAGCGGTAGAGGGGATATTCTTTTCAGGCTCATTTTGCTCCATATTTTGGCTCAAAAAGCGTGGCTTGATGCCAGGATTGACCTTTTCCAACGAATTGATCTCTCGAGACGAGGGAATGCACTGTGATTTTGCCTGCCTTTTGTATAACGATCATGTTATCAATAAGTTAA
>CAYZUW010000327.1:0-4853 GCA_964481325.1 uncultured Saprospiraceae bacterium | reverse complement strand
GTCCTACTCCGCCTGATGGGGTAACTGTGGCTACTCCATTATCCAGTCCACAAGTCGCGGAAGTTGTCTCGGCTGCTGTACATGTTGGTTCGCTTTCAGCTGTTATCGTTACGGTACATGTTGTGGTCAGCAAATTATCATCTGTTACCGTTACGGTATACATACCCGGCGCTAGACCTGAGGCTATTGCTGTCGTTTGATTTGCTGGATCATTCCAGGCATAATTATAAGGTGCTAAACCTGCAGTTGGAGTTACTGTAGCAACTCCATTATTATTTCCACAAGTTGCTGGTGTTGTTTCTGATGCAGTACATGTTGGAGAAACATTTATAATCGCAGTATCATAGTCATCCCCCATTCCATCATTCACAAATGAGTCAGAATCATTGCCATCATCAACCGTTATTTCTGCTGCATTTGTCAAAGAAGACCCCGTGAATCCAGCATTTATATCTAACACTATTGTTAATGTTGTATCTGTTCCAGATGGCAAACTAAATATAGTTGCTTCATAGGGGGATGCATTTGAAAAACTAGGTCCTGATGCAAAAGTCATCCCTGCAGGTATAAAATCCGTAACAACTATATTTGCTGCATCTAAGGTTCCTTCATTACTCACCAAGATAGAATAACTTACTTGACCGCCTGGAACATATGGTCCTGAACTTGTCACCGTTTTAGACAATGCTAAATCAAAAGTTTGAGTTACTGATATTTCTGCAGGATCTTCATCATCCTCATCTGTTGATGCTACTCCATCATCTGGGGTACCTGTTCCATCTCCGTTTATTGCATCATCTGATCCAGTACCTTCTGATCCACCTGCATCATTTGACGCATTTGTATCTGGTGTACTATCTATATCCGTTGGGGATGTATTAGTTCCATCTGTGTCATCGTCTGCTGAACTTATTTCAGCACTATTTACCAAACTTGTTCCTTGGAAATTAGAATCTACTGTAAGTACAATACTTACTGTTGCATTTGCTCCAGGGGCCAAAGGACCAACAATAGTTGTAGTTGGTATACCACCTGCAAGTGTCCAGTTGTTAAGAAAATTTATTGCCCTCGAAGCATTAAATGTTAAACCTGTAGGTACATAATCACTTATTTCAATGTTATATGCATCTAAGGTTCCTTGGTTATATATTGTAATTGTAAACTCATTGTCTGCTCCTGGTATTACTGTTCCCCCAACTTGAGTTTTAGTCAATGCTAAATCAAAGGTTTGAGTTACTGATATTTCTGCAGGATCTTCATCATCCTCATCTGTTGATGCTACTCCATCATCTGGGGTACCTGTTCCATCTCCGTTTATTGCATCATCTGATCCAGTACCTTCTGATCCACCTGCATCATTTGACGCATTTGTATCTGGTGTACTATCTATATCCGTTGGGGATGTATTAGTTCCATCTGTGTCATCGTCTGCTGAACTTATTTCAGCACTATTTACCAAACTTGTTCCTTGGAAATTAGAATCTACTGTAAGTACAATACTTACTGTTGCATTTGCTCCAGGGGCCAAAGGACCAACAATAGTTGTAGTTGGTATACCACCTGCAAGTGTCCAGTTGTTAAGAAAATTTATTGCCCTCGAAGCATTAAATGTTAAACCTGTAGGTACATAATCACTTATTTCAATGTTATATGCATCTAAGGTTCCTTGGTTATATATTGTAATTGTAAACTCATTGTCTGCTCCTGGTATTACTGTTCCCCCAACTTGAGTTTTAGTCAATGCTAAATCAAAGGTTTGAGTTACTGATATTTCTGCTGGATCAGAATCATCTTCATCCGTTGCAGCACTTGTATCATTTGGTGCTCCTGTACCATCTCCATTCACAGCATCATCTGCTGCGCTTCCTTCTGCTCCCCCAGCATCATTCCCTAAAATCATATCAGGAGTAGAATCCAAATCCGTTGGGGGAGTATTTGAATTATTAGTGTCATCATCAGCAGATACAATCTCTGCAGTATTTATGAGAGCAGTTCCTTGAAAAGTAGGATCGATTGTAAGCACGATTGTTTCTTGCCTTGTTGCTCCAGCAGCTAAGACTCCAGCACTTGTTAAAGTAGCAGTAGATCCAGTCAAGGACCAACCAGCGTTTAGTGGTAATGCAGGGTTAAAAGTGAACCCTGTAGGAATATAATCTGCTATTGTAATATTATATGCATCAAAATCCCCCTGGTTAAAAATATTAATAGTATATGTAACATCTGCTCCAGCAGCATAAGGCCCAGGGTTGGCAGCGGTTTTATTCAATGCTAAATCAAAGCATGCTTCTTCCACAATTAAAGGACAACAACTCATTGCAGAACATCCCACCATATTATCCGCGGTAAAAGTATACTCCCCTTCTTGGGATACAGTAATTGGTGATCCTGTGCCGAAAGCCACTGGCCCTGATCCTGTATCTCTAAACCATTGTATGTTAGTCAACCCTCCCACTGGGACAGACGCATCAATACTTTCACTATTAGCTGGACATATCACAACTGGCACAGAAACACAAGACGAAGCAATATCATCTTCATTATAATCTGTATTTGCTGGAGTCGAATCATCGTCTACTTGATCCATAGCGGTGACTTCAGCTAAACTGTAAATAATTCCTTCGCCAGTAATAGTAGCAATCAAATCATTGGAAGAAAAAGCACCAGGCGATAAAGAAGCGATGGTCCACTCTTCAGTTGCACTATTATAAGTCGCTGTACCAGAGGCAGAAACAAAACTAGTATTGGCTGGTAAGGGATCATGCACGACCACATTAGTCAATGTAGTCGTACCTTCATTTACTACGTTGAGCGTGAAGGAAACTAAACTTCCGACCGTGGAAGTTGAGCTTGAAGAACTTTTGCTTAAAGAAACATCACTTTGAGCAAAAGAAATTTGTGCACCTAGCAAAAAAACAACTAGAAATGCTAACACACGAACAACACTAGCGGATTTTAAAAGTAATCTGTGGGAGGTAAACATTAATTTTAAATTAAATGTGTTTTAATAAATGTTATTATTCAATCTTGTAGCATAGCTAACAAGATTGAATAATGGGTAATCTTTATTTTACACTTTTAAGATTGTCAAATGACGCTCAAAAGAGTATTTTCATAATAGAAAAAACCTAACACGGTATGCACGTGAGTCCATTTTTCTTTATCGAGAATTGTAAATCAATTAATATGCCGAGAATACAAATTGATGAATGTCACAAATTGTGTTAAGAAAGAGAATTGATAATTTTCTTCGCTCTATTGCGAAAACCAGGCTTACTATGAGGAATATAATACTCAAGGATAGGAATTAATTCTAAAGATAAATCAGGTTCTAACAAACAAATTTCATGTAGGATAATCATAGAAAACACTCGAACAGCTATTGGTTCTTTTGGATCATCTAATAAAGTAAAGCATAAGTCAGCTAATCTACCTAGTTGATTTTTTGGAATGGAGTTTTTAGAAAAAGCACGTAAAATGTTTCTTTTCACTGCTGCGTGACAGGGTTTCTCTAATTTAAGTAACAAATCTGAAAAATGCGGGACTATCAATTTGGGATTTTGATCGGCGATTGACCCTATAAGCCAGGCCAGGTTTTGGCTTCCTCTTTGGTCAGCTTTCATAAATTCATCCATAAATTGGCTAAATTTAGAAGCGCTATTATCAATGTAGGCAATTGCTTTTAGTACCTTCGTTTTACTTTGGGTACCTTGAAGTATATCTAAAATGGGTTTCAAAGCGTTTTTAATGCAAAACTAATGAATAAGCTTAAATTTGAACGTGTTATATAAAGCTACCTTTGCCATTTTGCTATACTTGCTAATTTCCCTTAATATCTCTTATGGGCAGACTTTCGAGGGGAACCCCGTCAACAACTACATCCATTTTGCAAATGAGAGTACGCATGGTATGCTCATAGCGCACCGAATACTAGAGGGTTTTAATCAAGAAGTAAATGCCTTTGTTGACTTACAAAGCAATCAGTTTAATTTTTATAGCAACAAGGATTTGCCTAAAGACTTGTTTAACGATCCAGAGCAGTGGTTTTACAATATCTCTCCCAATAAATTATATATAAAAGCTAAATCTACCCCTTGGACTTCTCCCTCAAAAGTGGAATTGGATAGAGTAATAGATGAGATGCATCAAATCTGCATTAACGTAAATCAGATGAGATTTAAGATGGAGGATTTCATCAACAATAATGACTTAACGCAAACGGATAAGCAAATTGAAATATTCAAACAATTGAATCACTGCGCTTCTTTATATGATCGTTATTTTGAAGTTAATGACCAATTGCACGCTCAAGTCAACCTCTATTTAGACCAAGAGCAAAATGCTAGCCTGCAAAAAAACAACTTTAGAACCATTCAGCGTACAATCAAATCTTTACTTGAAATTATTCGGTATGGGTTTTATGATGAACTTCCGAGCAAATTGCAAACTTTGAAAACTCAAAATGAGATACTACAGTCTCAAACAGTCAGAGACAACAGACTCAAAGATGCTCAATTAGCTGTGGCAGAAGCATTAGTAATGGTAGAAGCGTTTAGAGCTAAAAAGGCTATTCCCGAGCGGTATGATATTTATGGATCTGCTTACTATTATTATAATGTACAGTTAATTTCGACGCTTAATAGATACGGTAAAGGTTTCGTCTCTAACGCGAACAAACTTTTGGCCGCACAGGATGCTCAACAAGTACTCCTCTTAGAAGAACCGCACTATTTCAAAGTAGTACTGCCTAAAAAAGAAATCCATTTTGAAAAAAGTGAAAAGGTAATCAATACGCTGCCGACCAAATTAAAAGAAAGAACAGTAATAGTATCTAAAACTGCTATTCAACATACTGA
>CAYZUW010000326.1:0-4916 GCA_964481325.1 uncultured Saprospiraceae bacterium | reverse complement strand
ATATTATGGTTGTCAGTGATTTAAAATGTATTACCGAACCATGTTATTAATTCTTAAATATAATTTGAAATGATAAGAATATAGCACGTCTAGAGGATTATTTATTAATCCAATTTAATCCAATCGATAATAGGAATGACTATTTGTAAGCATAAATTTTATTGCGCTCCAGGGAGAAGCGATATAAGGAGAGGAACATCCCTAATGGAGGTAGGGTATGTGAAGGATGAGCGAATGAGTGAATACTAGCAGGCCCGTACCTGAATAGGGTGGAGACTCTGCTTATACTCAACAGAAATTGGTTTTGGCAATTTATACGTATTTATTTTGGCCATAATCAAAGCGTTAAACGCAGCTGATGCCTTAGCATCAGTGAGTATTCACAACGCAGATAGTGGTCAAAAGAAAAAATAGAAAAGCCTAAACTAGTTTCTGTTGAGTATATAACAAACGGATCACTGGATAAAGCGCCCAAGACAAAACATTATGATTTAACATAATATATTGCAACTATATGCCAAAAAAGACATAAAATAACGTACTATATGAAGTAACAACTCCCTATGATAAACCGCATTACAGGATTTGCCGTCCTAGTTGCTATTCTTATTGGTTTGCAAACAAGCAATTTTCGATTACACAACGAGAAAGATACTTCTTTTGCCCTATCAAAACCTTCTCAACAAGATTCACACGAATTTCTCAAATCCAATATCTTTGCAACAACGAAAGTAGTGGACTATACGCATAGAAATTCTGGTGAATGGAGGCTTGATGAAAAGGAAGACTTTATGCGTTGGAATTTAAACATTGAAGAAGAAGCTTCATCCTTAAATTTTGGATTTTCAGAATTTGTTTTACCCCCATCGGCTAAACTTACAATATGCAATGAATCTGGAAGTCGCTGTCAAGAGTTTCTTCCTAAGAAAAATAATCAACATCATTTACAACTTTGGACTCCCATATTAAAAGGAGGTATTGCAAAATTAACGCTAACTGTTTTAAAAGAAGAACAGGAATTTTTGCGCTTGCGGTTGAATACTATTAATATGGGAATTTTCAAAAACATAAACCATGATCAAGAGCAAGACTGCATGATCGATATCGTATGTAGTGGAGCGTTTCCGCAAATAGGTGATTTTGAAGCTGAAATTCAGTCCGTGGCTTTGATTACCATAGAAGGTACTCGCGTTTGTACGGGAGTGCTACTGAACAATGTGAGACAAGATTTTACGCCCTACTTTTTGACAGCTAGACACTGTGGGATCAATTCTATAAATGCACCATCTGTGGTAGTGCATTGGAATTATGAAAATTCTACTTGTAGATATGGCTCAGAAAATAATGCAGTAGAAGGAGATGGAAGTTTGGAGCAATTCAATTCAGGAGCTGAATTTTTATCAGACTTGCAGAGGTCGGATTTCACTCTGCTCAAACTGAACGACCCTGTTATAGAAGAAGCCAATGCCTTCTATGCCGGTTGGGATGCAAGGAGCGCATCACCTGTTAATGTAACCACTATTCATCATGCTAACACAGAAGAAAAGCGAATTACTTTTGGGCAGGGAACAACGAGTATAACTCGGCACTTCGGGGAAGAGGAGGATCCAGAATTGAACCACATACGCGTTCCTCAATGGGAAATTTCCAGTACTGCTGGAGGCTCTTCTGGGGGGCCATTATTTGATAGCAATCATAGGGTAGTTGGACAACTGCATGGTGGCCTGGCGGCCTGTGGAAATAGTGAACCAGATTGGTTTGGACGTTTTCATACCAGCTGGATAGGAGATGGTGTACCTGAAAGACAACTCAAGCATTGGCTGGATCCGGATGATTCGGGAATCGAATTTATCGATGGAATTTGGAAAGAGCTGAATCCTTTGGCTTTACAAATAAGTGCAATACAACTTGATTTGATTGCTTGTAATGGAGATAGTACTGGATCTATTTTAATTGACGTCTTCAATGGCTCAGGTCCTTACGAATATAGTATAGATGATGGAGAAAATTTTCAAGAACAAGCTCTTTTCCAAAAGCTAGCTGCAGGTGAATATACAATCATAGTAAAAGATGTTAATCAAAATTTTTCTGCTGACCTGCAATTTACCCTTACGGAGCCTGACGAATTGTTACTTGATTTTAATCAGGAGTACAACCAAATTGTACTCTCAGTGACTGGTGGTAATTCGCCTTATCTTATTACAAACAATGGACAAATTTCTTTTGACACTTTATATTCTAACTTGTCTATTGGAATGCACACTTTTGTTGTAACGGATGCGAATGGTTGCGTACAAACTTTAGACATAGATTTACAATATGACACTTTTCAAGCTATAGCAGAAGTTGTGAAATCAATATCCTGCTTTGATAGTTCAGATGGAAGAATTTCTATTGTGCATAGCGGAAGTGTAGGGCCTTATCAATACAAATTGAACGAAGGAGAATTGAGCTCAGAAAATGTGTTCGACAATTTGGGACCTGGGATGTATCAAGGTACTATCATCGATAAGCTAGGAAATACTGTTTCTACTCAAAGTATTGAATTAGACGCACCAGAGGAATTGTCAATTGATTTGATGCCAGTAGAAGAGAATATATTTGTAGATGTTGATGGGGGAGTGCCTCCTTATATTTATCAATATGATGGTAGTGAACCGAGCACGGAAAATTTCTTTAAAATCTCTGAATCAATTAGTTTGATAACTGTAATTGACGCAAATGGCTGTCAAGTAGAATTTCAGAATACACTTACATCAAATAACGAAATTGATATAGATCTAAGCATAACACTTTTTCCAAACCCAGCTTTAGATGTCCTAAATGTAGACACGGGAATAGAAATTTTGATGGAGTATTTCATTTACGACGCTCAAGGAAAATTGGTAAAACAAAGTGGCAATTTGAGTCACTCAAGTCGAATTCAAGAAATTAATACTGAGGATTTGGAAGCGGGGAGTTATTTACTGCTCGCCAAGCTTCGCTCTGGTCGAGATAAGATTCTGAAATTCATCGTATTATGATGAAATAGTAGTTTGAGTAAAAATGATTACTCATAAAAATATATTTTTAATATAATGTTTACTTTTTACAAAGTATACGTTACATTTGCAATCGCAAAACAAGCATGAATTCCACGGAAGAGTGGCAGAGCTGGTTTAATGCACTGGTCTTGAAAACCAGCGTGCGGCAACGTACCGGGGGTTCGAATCCCTCCTCTTCCGCCAAAGGTCTTATCTAGGTAATAGATAAGGCCTTTTTTAGCATTATACCCAAAATAAAGTACCCTATATGGGTTAATAACCCTGTTTTGCCAGGCTTCATTTAGCTTTAATATTGAGATTTATATATAAAGTCTGTATTTTCATTTTGAGCCCGTAAATATATCGAAATGAACTTTTCTCGTACCAATCGCTTTTTCTCCTTTATTGCAATACTGATTTTAGGCTATTCGAGCCTTTTTTCGCAAAATACTGTAGGACTGACCTTTCAGGATAGTACTATCATGGATGGATATCATTTGTTTTTTCCAGATTTTCAACCGAATGTTTACCTGATGGATCCTTGTGGTCAAATAGTGCATACGTGGGAAGGAGATGTAGACTTTTGGCCTGGCTTCTCTGTATACTTGACACCAGAAGGAAACCTTATAAAAGCATCAAGACCTATCATAGATCCTGAAGGCGTTGTGCTAAGAGCTTCGGGACAAGCGGGTGTTGTCGAAATTTATGATTGGGATAATAATTTACTTTGGGAGTATGAATTATTGGTTGGTGATCGAAGATTGCACCACGATATAGAACCCATGCCCAATGGAAACATATTGGTTAATGCATGGGGGGAGATTACAAGAGAAGAAGCAGAAGCACTCGGTAGAGATCCAGAGTCTTTGTTTGGCAATGTACTTTTTGATGAGATAATCATGGAGATAGACCCTACTACAAGCGAGGTAGTCTGGGAATGGAAAGCCTCTGATCACTTGATTCAAACTTTTGATACCTCAGCCCCAAATTGGGTAGGAAACCCATCTGCACATCAAGGAAACATCGATCTTAATTTTATTGGTGATTCAGGTAACGCTAGAGATTGGCTACATTTCAATGCAATAGACTACAATGAAGAATTAGACCAAATTATAGTAAACTCTGCCACCTTTGGAGAGTTTTGGATTATTGATCATAGTACGACTACGGAAGAGGCAGCTACAGATTCTGGTGGGCGCAGTGGTATTGGGGGAGACTTAATGTATAGATGGGGAAATCCTGCAGCCTTTAATGGTGGGGGTATTGAAGATAAGATGTTATTTTTTCAGCATTCTCCTCAATGGGTATCGGGACAGCTAACAGATAAATCTCAAAGAAAAGGAGAAGTAATTTTATTTAATAACAGACTCAATGGATTTTCTGCAGTAAACATATTATCTCTTCCCGAGTTTGATACCTTGACATGGAATTATGTAAAAACTGGAAATCAATTTGGGCCAACAGACTTTGACCGTACCATTACCCATCCAGTAGATCCTGCAAATATGTTTTCGGTCATTATGTCGAGTGGACAAGTGATGGACAATGGGAATGTATACATTTGCGCTACTAGTCCTGGAATATTTCTAGAAGTAACCCCAGATGATGAATTGGCTTGGGAATATTCGGTACCCTTAGAATTTGGGATACGATTGGAGCAAGGAGAGGAAACTACACCCAATGGTAGTTTGACTTTCAAGTCTGATAAATACCCGCTGACCTTTCCTGGCTTTGAAGGAAGAGATCTTAGTCCAAAAGGATTTTTAGAATTGAATCCTGATACCACTTTTTGTGAATTTACTGATTTCATTTTCCAAGATTCAATGATGATGGATTCAATGATGATGGATTCGATGATGATGGATTCGATGATGATGGATTCGATGATGATGG
>CAYZUW010000325.1:0-4968 GCA_964481325.1 uncultured Saprospiraceae bacterium | reverse complement strand
TTAGTAAATTGCTCGTGGTCTAAAAATTCTTTTGAATACCTAATATTTTTAGGTGTGCCATTCTCATAAAACCAGGTATTTAATCTAGATAATCGTAAGCTTGTATCATATTGAATTCCATACTTTTCACACAATTCCTTCCAAGTAATATTTCTCCAATTCCAAGTTAGGTGTTTTGTATAATCATCATCTGTATAGTAATCCCATTCTTCAGATTCTTTAAAATGCTTTTTAGCAAGACTATGTAATTCGGCTATAAAATTTGGGTGACTTTTTTTAGTAATAAGTTTTCCATCTTGTCTGAATTGCCACCATCTTTCTACATCTTTTAGCTTCAGAGAATCGTCAAACATTCCATGTAAAAATTGACTAAAGTCTACCGTAGATTCATCTGTAATACCATTGAGTGTTCCAAAGTGTTTTAGGATTACATCTTTTAATCTGTAATCAAATATCTCGTCTTCAAGTCTTGAGTTATAAATCCCTTCGAGACCATCTAAGTTTAATTCGAACGGATGCATAATATGATAAACGAATTCAAATTCATTTTTTAAAGCATCAATTTTAGAATTCACACTCTTCTCATAAGTGCTGTAAAGTTCTATTATATCAGTTTTCATTTCAGAAATATTTTAATGATTTCCTTGCTCTTAATATTTTTCGCGATAGGGGTAGTAGCTAGACTCAGCTTCGCTGAGGAGCCCATGGGGCCGACTGAGTAAGGAGTAGCGGATGGCCCGACCCCTGTCATCCTTTTTTCAAGGATTGTTAGGGGCTCGCCCAAATTATTTTTTAAATAAATAACATATTTAGATAGGGGCAACCAGCCCTATTACTGGTCGCCCATTCGTTTCGCTTTATAATCATACATTTTCAATCAAGCGCTTGGCATCTCTTTCTCTTCTACGCTTTCTCCATGGCGCGTCCTTTTGCCAATCACCCGCCATGATGCAACCGTACGGCATAATACGATCTACTACTTCACCCAATCCAAACTCCTTCATCTGCGCTTGAACTGTTTGTGCATTCTTGTATGCAGAAGGTAACTCTGAAATATCAATATGCTCAGAAAAGAAGCGGACATCTAAACCAGCAGTTTCTTCATCAAAAATTTGCTGCACGGTTTTATCCGCCTTGCTTCTAATATGCGCGGTTCGACTCATATTTCTGCCAGCGCCATGTGGGGCAAAACCCATATTGTTGTCTGTCGCTTCGCCTTTAACAATCAAAACAGGTTCGCTCATATTCAATGGAACCAAGCGCAAACCTTGGTAAGAATCTGGTACAAATTTATCCAAAAGGGGAGTAGCTCCCTTTGCATGATAAAAAGTATCTCCATCCTTGAAAACAAAGTTGTGTTCATTCCAAAATTGTAAGGCAGGTTCTACTTCTACTTTTTTGCAAGTAGCGTTGTGTAAAACTTCGTGATTCAACTTTGTCCATGCGCGCACAATTTGCAAAGCTTCCCAGTACTGTTCTCCTTCAACTTCATCATATGGAATCCATGCATTCTTGGCTAAAGTCTGTGGTGAAATTACTTGTCTAAAATTCTCAGCAGCTTGCATTCCTTTTTTAAACAATAAGGCACCAAATCCTCTACTCCCATGATGGGTAACCATGATGGTCTCACCAGTGTTCTCCGAGCGACCTACATATAAGAAATGATTACCATCTCCTTGGGTTCCCAAGTGAGACTTGGCCATTTGAATACTTTTTTTAGAATTCAAAAAGACATTCCCTTCGATACGCGCCAACAAATCTTCTGGCAAATCAAATTGATCTTGTCTACCACCTCCTCCAAAGTGCGTAATACTATGCGCTGCATCTAAAACCAACTTCGGATCAATATCACCAAATGAAGTCATCATCACCGAGCAACAAACATCTGCTGAGTGCATAGCAGGATGAATGGCATTTTTTGCAGCCACCACACCACCCACGGGGATTTGACCCTTGCCCCCTGTCGGACAAGCATCTGGCATCACCGCTCCGCCCACGATGGTGGGTGTCTTCATCAATTCGTCCATAGTCTCAAAAACTGAGGCTACGTTAACACTTTCAATTTCTTGCTCTGCTCTAATATTCTTAAAGTAAGGAACAGCCGTTTCATGTGGCGCTATAGTCTGCGGCACTTGGCTGTCTACGTATGCCTTAAGCTCAGCCATGCTCATATCTTCTTGAGCATTGAGGTGATCTAAGACTGGTCTAAACCATTTGCCGGGTGTATAACCCATCGCGATCAAAATTTTTCCTGTTACTTCCATGATTATTATTTTTCTAGTTGTTAGGGGAAGCCTTTATCATCACTTCCCCCTTTGATAACACAAACATAAAACCCTACTGCGCAATTAATTTGCGTAGTTAAATTAATTGTTTATTTTTATTTATGGCAATGAATAAAAATGCACTTATTCGGTACAAAACTATAGATAAGTGCCTGCAAAACAGGTCTAGAAAGTGGACATTGAATGATTTGATAGATGCATGCTCTGATGCATTATATGAGTATGAGGGAAAGGACAGTCTAGTCAGTAAGCGTACTGTACAGCTAGATTTGCAGATTATGCGCGGCGATAAGCTAGGGTATAATGCACCGATCGAGACTTACGGTCGAAAGTATTATAGATATTCAGACGAAGAGTATACCATCACAGATATTCCATTGACCCAAATAGATATGGATATTTTGACCGAGTCTGTAGAAATGCTCAGTCAGTTCAAAGATTTTTCGCTGTTCTCCGAACTCAATGGTGTGATACAGAAATTGGAGGATAAGATATATAGAGAGTCGGAAAGTAAAGCGCCGATAATTCATATGGAAAAGAATGAGCAGCTGCGCGGCTTGATGCATTTGGATACACTATATCAAGCCATTTTAAAAAAGGTAGTACTTAAACTCACTTATCAATCTTTCAAAGCAAGGTCGCCTAACGAATTTTTATTTCATGGCTACATACTTAAAGAATTTAATAATCGCTGGTTTCTTGTTGGCTGTAGAGATAATAATCTTAAAGTTGTTACACTAGCGCTAGATAGGATTATAAAGATAGATTATGACTTGAATGTGGATTATAAGAAGAATCCTAAATTTGATGCGGATAAATTTTATACCAATACTTATGGGGTAACTGTTTTGAATGATAGTAGCCTTATTAGAATTTTATTTTATGTTGACGCCGATAATGCACCATATGTAATCAGTAAACCTTTTCATCATTCTCAAGAAATCGTAGAAGAATATAAAAACGGATCAGCACTGTTGAGGATTAAAGTACATCATAATTTTGAGATCGAGCGCCTTATTCTTGGGTATGGAGATGCCATTGAAGTAATTAAACCCCGTAAATTGCGAAACCGTATCCGAAAGAAGATTGAAAATGCGCTAAATAATTATATGGGCGACTAAATTGTAATGGTGGTTTTTTAAATTTAAAGCGTTTTAAAAAAATAATGTATCTTGTATTGTTAATAAACAGTGGATAGATTTCAGGAAAGAGCAATCTTTCCTTTGAATATAGGAATTGGCTACCAATGGAAAAACTCAAGTATTTTAATTTTATCTCAATTGTATTGGGTGTTTTCCTTTTTGGAATATTTGTATTACCACAAAAATTAAATGCTGCACTTCAATTGAGCGACTCTTTGCATTTAGAGAGCATGGATAATAAACCTGTTTTTGTTAGCCATGACATCGAAGACAAAGCGCTACTTCTTGCTGCTATTTCATCTAAAAGTAATTCCTTCCACCTCATTTCCCATGGACAACCTGGAAAGCTTTTACTAAACAATAAATGGCATAATGTCGAAGAAATTGTTTCCTGGTTTAAAGCAAATGATTATCTCCAAAATAAAAAACAGCTAAACATATATGGCTGTAATTTTGCTAAAGGCGAAAAAGGAAAGGCCGCTGTCTCCTACTTAGAAGCAGCTTTAGGTGTTTCAGTAGCTGCTTCTGATGACATTACAGGCAAAGATGGAGACTGGGATCTAGAAGTAGGCGCATCGCATCAGGTTCTTAAAGTCAATTATGCATACAACCTTCAAGATGATTGTTTGTGTGGTGTCAATTCTCCTTTTAATGGAGACTTTGAAGATGGTCCAACACCAAATACATTTATAATAACGAATGCTTCAAATGTTCCAGACTGGGAAACTTCGGCTACAGATAATAACATAGAAATTTGGGCTTCTGGTTTTAATGGAGTACAATCTCAAAGTGGAAATTATCATGCTGAGATTAATGCGAATCAAAATTCTGCTCTTTATCAAAGAATCTGTACTAAGCCAGGCTCAGTAATTATCTGGTCGGTATGGCATAGGGGGCGAGCTGGAACGGATGTGGCAACAGTAAGGATTGGAGGGGATTTGAATTCTGCTCCAATACAAGCAACAATGACCACAAGTAACGTAGACTGGGTTCAGTATTCTGGAACATATACCGTACCAAACAATCAAAATTTTACTTTATTAATACTTGAAGCAGTAAGCACAGCTGGAAGTATTTCTGTTGGTAATTTCGTTGATAATATTGAGATTACTGAAATTTCTCCAGGGCCAGAACTTTCAGTAGTAACTGGAGTAGATCAGACAATATGTGATGAGCAAGATTTTACAATTGGCGCTTCAGCGACAGGTGGCGTAGCACCTTATGATTATGCTTGGGATAATGGACTTGGAAATGGCAGGTTTCGTATTGTGTCGCCAACAATGACAACTACATATACTGTAACGGTAACAGATGCTAATGGTTGTACGGATACAGATTCAATAACCATAGGAGTGAATCCTAACTCAGACCCTACGTTTTTGACCTCAGAATCATGTGATTCGACGGAAGTAGGTGTAGTAGAAACATTATTACAAAATGCAGGTGGCTGCGATAGCTTAGTGATCACCACGATAACATTGTTGTCAAGTAATACCACAGAATTGTCAGCGACGACATGTGATTCGACGGAAGTAGGTGTA
>CAYZUW010000324.1:0-4971 GCA_964481325.1 uncultured Saprospiraceae bacterium | reverse complement strand
AGTAGATAATATTTTGGTAGAGGCTGCATAATTTAAATTGTGCAGCCTTTTTTTTATTTAATGAAATAAAAAAAAGGGACTCAATCTTTCAGATTGAATCCCTTAAAACGTTTAGTAACACTTTAGTCGTTCTATGTTTATACGTCGAAATTCTAAAGTCCACTATTATAAGACATCATTATTGATTTTCACTCAACGGAATTGGAAATTGAGTATGTATAATATCTCCTGGTCTATCTATAGGTAAAAAAGAATCATTTAGTCTTCCATACTTTCTTAGGTCAAACATAAGTTGACCTTCACCCCAGAATGAATAAGATTTTTGAAATAACCATTCATCAAGTAGCTCATCTATGTTGACTCCGCCAGTATAATCTCCAATACCATTATTGTTTCTAATAATGTTAATTACTTCTACTGCTCCATCAAGGTCCCCCGTATTCATTCTAGCCTCAGCCATAATAAACATCAATTCTTCATTTCGGATGATATCAATAGGGGAAAGATTTGTTGCATAGAGTGCAGTTTCATGCGTTCCATTCAAGTCATCTAGCGAAGTAGCATCAACGCGCTCTCTGAATTTTGCTAATCTAGCATCTCCAGATATTCCATTTTCGATGAACCTGTTGTGTACGATAAATTGATCTCCACTTTGTCCTTCAGGTCTAAATGCTGGATTTTGCTGATCACCAGAGCTAAGTGAGAAAGAGTGTTTTGGACCGACTGTAAAATCTCCATTAAGATCAAAGAAACTACTACTCAAATTAGTCATCGCAGCTTGATAATCTTCGCCCCTTGCAGCTACTCTTGCAGCAATTGCCCTATTGAAGGACGCCATAGATTCAGGACTATCGAAGCCTGCAAATCCAGAACTCAAAGAGAAAATAAATTGAGAGCCACCTAGATCAGCCATTGCTTCATCTAATAAATCCAGGATAGCTTGTCTACCAGCAGCTTCTGTAAGGAATGGACCTAAATTTTCGGGATCTGCCACATCAAATCTAATTCCATTGTTTCCTAAATAATCCAAGACCATTGAATACATCAGACCTTGAACAGTTCTAGCAAATCCTCTATAACCAGCTGCTTCTGCAGCAGTAACACTAGAAGTATTATCTAACGCATCCAACAATACATTTGCCGTTTTAATAACACTATATCTTGTGTTGTACACAGCTGTCAGATAAAAGGTGTTGTTATCTAGTGGAGTTCCCTCCCTTCCTAATACATCAATGGTATTACGTGGATCTGCATCAAAAACATAAAGCTCTCTAGCAATACTTCCTGAAGCGCCAACATAAGTACCCAAGCCATTTCTCATAGAAGACTCTATACCATTCACGAGTAGATTCAATTGTTGTACGGTTGCATTTTCTGCAACACTATTTATGCTTGGTGCATTCGGATCTACTTGGTCATCTATATCACAAGATGAGAATCCAACTAGGATGAAAATGCACGTATATAATAAAATTTTATTCATTGTAAATTAATTTTAAAAGTCAAAACCTATTGAAAAATAAAACTGCTTAGAACTTGGGAAAGGAGTCACCTCAATTCCTGTAGAAAGTCCTGAACCACCTTTAGTGGAAGTCTCTGGATCGTAACTTGTATAATCCGTGATTGTGATAATATTTCTACCAGAAAGACCTAATCTCACCTTTTCAATGAAATTCCCTTTTATTGGTAAGGAGTAGTTAAGACCTATCTCTCTTAATCTCACGTAAGAAGCATCTTCTATAAAACCTCTAATCGCTGCATCCTCTCCTTCTGAGTTCTCAGCTACAAAATCTATAACATCTTGAGGAGTAGTCCCACCAATGTCCGTTAATAATCGAGTTAGGTTTAGAACATCTCCTCCTTGTTTCCAGTGAATCAAGAAATTAAGGTTCCAATCTTTTAAGAAGTTAACCTCGTTGTAAAAACCAACTTGGAAGTCTGGCTCGGTGTCACCCGTTTGAGTAGGAACACCATCAACATTATTCCACAATCCAGTGATAGGCGCGCCTTCTTCAATAAAGAATGTACCCAATCCTAAACCAAATGCCGTCCCTGGAGGTACAAAACTTGGAATATCGTCAGGACTATCTTCACTATCTGGTACTCCAAGTCTAGTTACTTCAGAATTATTAAACCAGAAGTTAACATTTGAATTCCATGTAATAGTATTATTGCTTACAGGTACAAAACTTAATCCTACTTCAAGTCCTCTGTTTCTCAAATCAAGATCATTTCTGATTTCATTTGAAAACCCTGAAGAAGTTGGAAGCGCTCTTTGATACAATAAGTCATCAACGTTTCGATTATATAAACTAAGTTCAAGACCTATTTTATTATTAAATAAACCTAAGTCCACCCCAAATTCGATTTCAGAAGAACGCTCTGGTACTAAGCCAGCATTACCTTGACTTGGATTCACAACAAAACCAGCATTTCCTCCAATGTTGACTGAACCTAATCCTGTAAATAAAGAACCAAATGCAGCACTTGATCCAGTCTGTCCAAATGCTCCTCTAAGCTTAAGTTGACTTATTGCTTCAGGAAGGCCAAGATCAAAATTAGTCAAGTTTAAAGCTAGTGATGCTTTAGGAAAAAAGAACCACTCATTTGGGTCTCCATTTAAGCTAGACTTGTCTAGTCGACCTCCTAAAGTAGCTATTAACTTATCTTGAAAGTTTACTTCTTCTTGTAAAATTATTCCAAACTCTTCTTCTTCCTCAAGTCTTTGAGTGACTTCTTGCGTTCCTCCTTGACTCAAGTTTGTTTGACCTGGATTCAACTGTGCAGTTCTATTTAATACAAAGTCGCGTTCAAAATCCAAATAAGAAATACCCGCTTGAGTAGTAAAGTTAATGTTATTTGATGTGTAATAATCATGTACCAAGATAGCTTGATAGTTCAGATTGTTAAACACGTTTCTACCAACACCGATAAATCCATTGTCCGTTCCGACTTGTGCTTGATGCGTCTCTGGTACGTAAACAAAAGTTTCATTAATAAAATAATCTATCCCTGTGTTGAAATTTAATTTCAGTACTTGGTTATCCTGTTGGAATATTTTCCAATCAACCTTTACACTATTCAAAAATCGATTGTTGCTTTCGTCATTAATTGCGTTATCTCTAACAAAAATTGGATTTCCAGGGTAGTTTGGATTTAAAGGATATACACCATCCTCATCAGGGAAGAAGTTGATCCAATCTCTTGAAAAAGCCAAGGTATACCCGAAACTCAATCCACCTTCATTTTCGTTTCCTGTAAAACTTCTTTGCGCTCCACTTGAAATATAATTAGAATTAACTCCTATAGATAACTGAGGAGAAATCTTGTGTGATAAATTTAATCTGAGAGAGTTTCTATCAAACCCTGTATTCTCGATAATACCTTCTTCGTCTCTTATTGATCCTCCAACATAGAAAGTTGTCTTTTCGTTACCCCCTGATATCTTCACTCTGGTATCTCTAATAAATCCATTTTGGCCATAGATCTCTTCCTCTAAATCAACAATCTCACCGGCAGCTTCTGCCGCTGCAAATCTGTCTGCTTCATCGTCGCCAAATGCTTCTCTCACACTTTCTACATCGTGCTGAAAACGTCCTACTCTATTAAGAATAGTGTTAAATCCTAAATCTTGGTCTACACTAATTTTAGTTTTCCCAGATTTTCCTTTCTTTGTAGTGACTATAACAACCCCTGCGTTCGCTCTAGTTCCATATATAGCAGCAGCTGATGCACCCTTAAGTACTTCAATACTTTCAATATCCTCAGGATTAAGATCAGCAATTCTATTTGAAGCACCCTCTTCAGAACCAGAGTTTGCACCTGAAGCAAATCTAGAACCACCTGGTATTTCAGCATTACTAATATAAATTCCATCAACAATCCAAAGTGGCTGATTATTACCACTTAATGAAGATACACCTCTCAATCTTAACGCAATACCTCCACCTGGTGCACCATTACTTTGAACAATGTTGACACCAGTTAGCTTTCCATAAAGGGCACCATCAACTGTTTGTTGTGAGGTAACACCAGTTAGCTCCGCGGAACTAATAGTTGCTACCGAGTTAGCCAAATTAGATCTCTTTACAGAAGAGGCCAGCCCTGTTACAACTACCTCATCAAGCTGATTGAAATCATCTGCCATGACTATATTAGCAAAGTTACCGTCTGCTATATTTATAGTCTGCGTTCCATAACCAATATAGGAGACTTCTATTTGAGTGGCTCCGTCCGGTACATTTAAAGAATAAGAACCATCAATGTCTGAAATAGTCCCTGTTGTTGTTCCCACAATAATAATAGATGCACCTATAATAGGTTCATCCGAAGAGTCAACAATAACTCCTGAGATTGTTTGTTGTGAGAAAGAAATTGTTTGGATAAAGCAAATAGCGATTGCTATTAGCCCAAGCCGGGTAATAAGTTTTTTCATACTAATTAATTTTACATTTGAATTAATGGAATCAAAATAGTTGAAAAATTTAGATCTTAGTATATTTTTAAACAAGAAATTTTTAAATATTTTCTTAGGCAGCGAAATGGCTTTTGCACGCAGTAAAATCTCCTAGTTGTTTTCATGAAGTAGTGTGCAAATTCACAAATATTACACAGAACATAATTTTGCAATAAAGCCATAAAAGCTTAATTTCGGAAATAAAAATTGGCAGTAATACAACTCATAGCATGTCCGCGCACCTTATCTACGGCACTGATGTACTCATTTGCACAACGCAAAGACATGGATGTGCTAGATGAACCTTTTTATGCGAATTATTTATTAAGAACTGGCAAAGATCATCCTGGTAGAGAAGAAGTTCTCCGAACCCAAGATTCAGACTTAAGTAAACAAGTACAAAGATTTGAACAAGGAACTAAAGAGCATATGTTTGTCAAAAATATAGCGCACCATTTGCACAAAGTAGACTTGAATTACCTTCAAGATTATCGCAACATTTTATACCTTCAAGA
>CAYZUW010000323.1:204-4983 GCA_964481325.1 uncultured Saprospiraceae bacterium | reverse complement strand
CCTGGTGCCATGATAGAATCAACGTATGACAGTCTAATTGATTTAAGTATTGATTAAGAGCTGATGCATAGCGAGTATTATTCTGCTCCGGTTGCGGATGATGCTATAGCTGATTCTAGTGTACCAGATGGCGAAAAGATTGACGCGAAAGTGAAAGTTATTTTAGAAGGTAAGGAGATCGACTTACATATTAATAACAATACCAACGTCGTTCAAGCTTTGCTGAATGAAAATGTTGAACCCCCTTATTCTTGCTTAAGCGGAACCTGTTCTACTTGTATGGCTAAGTTAGAAAAGGGAGAAGTCAGAATGGACGTCTCTATTGGCTTAGAAGAGGATGAAAAAGAAAATGGATTTATTTTAACTTGCCAGTCTCATCCATTGACGGAAGAGGTGACTATTAATTTTGACAAGGTTTAAAACAATATCTATGTACTTGTATTATATTATAATTGCCATTTTAGTTTTTGTTATTTACGGTTCATTTATGTTGTCCCGTAAGGATTTTAGAAAAAAGAATGTCTGCCCTAAGGTGCTCGGTATTCCTGCTTGCTATTTGGTATTCCTATTTTTTGTTGCTGCACTCCTTGTTCATAGTTTTAGTTTTGGTACACCGTATTCTTATTTCGGATTTTTGGCAGTACCTTTTCTTTTAGCATTGACAGGCACAATAGTAGAGATGACAGGAAAGGTGATTTGCCCTCGGACCCCTGGTGGAACCCCGATGTGTTTTATTTCTCTTGGGTTTTGCGCAACATTAATTGCTCTAAAGTTATTTACATTTTAAAATTGAATAATTTGACTACAAACAAAAAACACTATCGAGTATGTAATCTTTGTGAAGCTATGTGTGGTCTTGAGATTGAGCATGATGGCCAGAAGGTACTTTCTGTTAAAGGAGATAAAAAAGACCCATTTAGTAAAGGAAGTTTATGCCCAAAAGGTGCCTTGATTCATAAGATTCATGAAGATCCCGATAGACTAAAAACACCATTACTAAAAAATGAAAATGGAGGATGGGATGAAATTTCATGGGAGAATGCTTTTGATATAGTGGGTGAAAAAATAAATGCCATAAGAACCAAGTATGGTAACGATGCCGTTGCACTTTATTTGGGAAACCCTACAGTGCATAACTTTGGAATGATGCTATTTTCAGGAGAACTGCGTAGAAGTCTTCGTACCAAAAATTTCTTTTCTCCCACCACTATGGATCAATTGCCGCATCATTTTATTGGTTACCATATGTTTGGACACGCTTTCAATATGCCGATACCAGATGTGGATAGAACAGATTTTTTTATCATGTTTGGTGCTAATCCGATTGCCTCGAATGGAAGCATTATGAGTGGATGCGGTCCTATCGAAAAAATAAAAACCATCCAAAATAGAGGGGGCAAGGTTATTCTTTTTGATCCTAGAGCGACAGAGACGAGTAGGGTAGTAGACGAGCATTATTTTATTAAACCTGGCACCGATGTTTTTTTCTTGATGGGGATGTTGCATCTCATTCAAAAAAATAATTGGATACAGATAGACTGTCTTGAAGAACACATTTCAGGTTTAGAAAAACTAAAAGGCATCGCAGATGAATTTACACCTGAAATGGTAGAAAAAATGACAGGTGTCCCCAAAGCTATTTTGTTAAAACTTACCAAAGAATATGTGTTAAGCGACAGGGCCGTCATGTATGGGCGTATGGGCATGTCTACCCAAGAGTATGGTGGACTTTGTCATTGGTTAACTTCCGTACTCAACATTTTGACAAATCATTTTGATAGAGAAGGGGGAGCGATGTTTCCGAAGCCAGCTGTAGATCTAAAACGCCAAAAAGGCTGGCATAAATCTGATGGCAGATGGCATAGCCGAGTGCGGAATTTGCCTGAGTTTGATGGAGAACTTCCCGTTTCAGTTATGGCAGAAGAAATGACGACTGAAGGCGAAGGGCAGATACGTGGCTTGATTACTTTTGCGGGAAACCCAGCTCTAACCACACCGAATGCCAAGCGACTCAATAAAGCTTTACCTAACTTAGACTTTATGGTTTCTATTGATATTTTCATGAATGAAACTACCCAACATGCGGACATTATTTTACCGCCGCCGTCTCATTTAGAAATAGACCACTATGATTTGATATTTAATCATTTCGCTGTATCGAATAATGCAAAATTTTCTAGTCGACTTTTTGAACCTAAAAAAGGACAGCAATATGATTGGCAGATTGCCAAAGCATTAGTAAAACGATTTTCCAAAGTCTCCAAGTACAAATCCTCTTTACCTTTTAGATATTTAAACCCTAGGCAATTACTTAATATCTCTTTGAAGTTGGGTCCCTATGGATCATGGAGCTCGCCTTCAAGATGGTTCAATGGGTTAAATTTGAAGAAGTTAATTGCCTCTAAACACGGAATCAACTTTGGAGCCTTGCAGCCAAGAATTCCAGAGGTGCTAAATACGCCAGATGGAAAAATTCAAATAGCGTCTGACGTCTTCTTAGACCAGGTTAAGACATTGATACCCATATTAAAAAAGACGCCTGCGCAAAGACCCTCCAATGAATTTCAGTTGATTGGGCGAAGGCATTTGCGCAGTAATAATTCATGGATGCACAACGTAGAGGAATTGATAAGAGGAAAGAATAGATGTACTGTTATGATGCTCGCAGAGGATGCAGAAGCCTTAGGGCTCCAAAATGAAGAACTCGTGAGCATAAAATCTGAAACGGGAGAGATTGAAATTCCTGTAGAAATAACCAATAGTATGATGAGCGGTGTAGTAAGCATTCCCCATGGCTTTGGTCATCGCCAAAAAGGTACACGACTTTCTGTAGCCTCAAAAGGACATCATGCAGGAGTTTCTGTGAATGACATTACGGATCATAATCGACTGGATGCACTCACTGGAAACGCCGCTTTTTCAGGACAAAAGATTATTGTTTCTAAACGCACCAAAGAAGCCATCTCATGAGCAATAGTACTGAAATAAGAGGGAAAGTAACGAGTAAGATAGACGTGCTTATCCGAGCTACCCAAGATGATATTAACCTTGAGAAGCCTTTATATGCCATCAACTGGTTCTCAACAAAGGTAGAGTGGATTTACCATTTGTATAATTTTTTAGCAGTAGGTAGCGTAAGAAAAATAGGAGGTAGAGCATTCTTTAAGGCCAAAGTAAAAGAGACCATTTTAGATGAGGCAAAAGGTAGGAGAGACCTCCTACTAATTGTCAGATACCCAGGCGGCCAAAACTTTATGTCTCTAATGGAATCCACGTATTTCAAAATAGTGAGCGTCTTTAGAGTGATGTCAGTCACAAAATTTACTTTTGGGTTTACACATAAGTTAGAAGCAGAGACTAACTCCACCAAAAAAGACGGTTTGCATTATGCCGTTCATCATTTTAAAGGAGATAAGGGCAGTATGGATTTTATTCAGAATATAAAAAAAGTGTTACCAAGTGATATTACCATCAAGTATGCTGGTCATATGGTCGCCACTCTAAACAGTCAAGAAAAAGGAAAAGAAGTGCAGCAGATTCCAAATCTGATGGATGCACTTATCATTTTTCAGTCAGCGAATGAAAATGCCTTACGAACTTTATTTGATTCAGAGGCATATCAAAAAGCACAAAAAAGCTTACAGTCTTCACACATTAGTTTACTAGATAGAATTGCAGTATGAGTCAGAAAAAATATGTTTTGATAACCGGCGTATCCTCTGGAATAGGCTATGACGCAGTTCAATTTTTAATTGATAAAGGATTTCACGTATTTGGATCTGTACGTAAGCAGGCTGATGTAGATCGCCTAAATGGTGCCTTTCCTGAAAATTTCACTTGCCTACAGTTTGATGTGACCAAGAAAGAAGATGTACAAGCATGTTATGAAGAGGTAAAATCAATATTGGGAGAAAATAAATTAGCAGGGCTAGTCAATAACGCAGGCCTTGCATTGGGAGGCCCAATAGAGTTGATGGACGATGATAAGTTTCGCTATCAGATGGAGGTCAATCTTTTTTCAGTGCGCACTGTCACCAATATTTTCTTACCCTTACTCAAAGGAAACAAAGCCAAAAAAATAAAAGGCGGCAAAATAATAATGATTAGTAGTATTTCTGGCGTTTTCAATACCCCTTTCAACGGAGCATATTGTGTGTCTAAACACGCCATGGAAAGCCTATCAGAAATATACCGTAGAGAGTTGATGATGTATGATATCGACGTGGTGACCATCCAACCAGGCCCCATAGAGTCCAGCCTTTGGAATAAAAACATCGATCAATACCCAGAATTTGACGGCACCGACTACGAAAAGCTTTTACGAAGAAGCAATAAAATCATGAAAGCCGCCAAGAAAAACGCTCTTCCAGCGGAAGTAATTTCTAAATTAATCTATAAAATATTGACCCGCAAAACGAACTTGCATTTCATCGTGAATAAGCATTGGCTACCCACGGTTCTGTTCATCAAGTTTATGCCTGCCAGATGGGTGGATAGGATTTTTTATAAGAAGTTGTTTTGTTGAGGGGGGTGTAAGGTAAGATGGCAATTGGCGTTTAGGTTTGATTTAGAAACAAAAAAAGCCCAACGAAAAATCGTTGAGCTTGCTTTGTACCTCCGGAGATGACTGAACGTTCTGCAAGATTAAATGTCCAGTGGACATTTAAAGAGAAGGAGCCGAAACCACAAGTTTCGGGTGGGCAGCAGATTCCTGTAGGAGGCAAAAAAAAAGCCCAACGAAAAATCGTTGAGCTTGCTTTGTACCTCCGGAGATGACTG
>CAYZUW010000323.1:0-104 GCA_964481325.1 uncultured Saprospiraceae bacterium | reverse complement strand
GAGGCAAAAAAAAAGCCCAACGAAAAATCGTTGAGCTTGCTTTGTACCTCCGGAGGGAATCGAACCCTCACTCCCGAAGGAACTGGATTTTGAATCCAGCGCGT
>CAYZUW010000322.1:0-5000 GCA_964481325.1 uncultured Saprospiraceae bacterium | reverse complement strand
TTATGATGGCTAAACAAGCAAAAAAATAGTCCTACTTAATGCTTAGAAATCAATCCAGTATATCTATTTCCTGTATCTAGATTTTCAATTTGAATAAGGTATATTCCCGCATTGAATGATTCTAAGTTCAATTGCTGAACATTGTTGGATTCCAATCGGAGTTGACCTTGTGTAGATATAATTGTAACGGTAAAGTTAAAAGGGTTATTGAGCCCATAACTAGAAGGCAGCCGTCATCATAAATAATATCTTCTCCTATCGAATAATCCGTACTCGATATAGAAAAAGGTAGAAATTGCGAATTGTCTATGGTTTGATTAAAAATGACGTTCCCTTGTGAATCAAATTTTATCAATAAAATATGATTATCAGTAGTCCGTCTGTCGATTCCTACGATGTAATAATTATTTTGAGAGTCCTGTGTTATTGATCTGATATGGGTTTTTGAAATTCTCAAGAACGTCAACCCTTAAACATTAGCCCATTTATACTGTTCTTATGCAGCAAGAGTATAAGCATTCTTTATTACCTTGCAACTTATTATTTTTATAAAAGCTTGTTTATAAGTACTTTAAGATGCACTCAGTTAATAGAGCTGCCTCAAGTTGTTTACAAATATTATTGTATTGAAATATTGTCGTTTTTTTATTCTTACACTACTTTTAGCAGGACTAGGTCCTAAAGACTCGTCTGCTCAATTTGTAGAGGAGGTATTGGATCTTTTGACCGTTTATCCCAACAAAAAGGCAGTGGCGAGAGATAGTACCATCTATCCTGCAAAAGCCATCATTACACCTGTTGTCACCTTTGCACCCGAGACGAATTTAAGTTTTGGAGGTGGGATTAAGGGACTGTTTAAGATGCGTGGATCTGGGCCCGAAACAAGAACTTCCAATATACCATTGACAGTACAGTACACTATTGAAAATAAACATCTGTTTTATTCCCGTTATGAAGTATTTTTTCCGCAAGAGAAATATATGCTTTCTGGAAGTGTCAATGTGCAGTCCTTTCCTAGCTTGTATTATGGAGTAGGGCAGGATACCCCTAGTACAAATGAAGAAGAATTTAACTATAGCCAATTGTTGATTGAGCCTTTGCTTCTAAAAAACGTATTTAAAAAGTATCTCTTTTTTGGAGGTGGCATTCGCTATAATCGAATCTTCAAAATTGAACCAGAAGCAGATGGTTTGTTGGATACATCTGAATTGCCTGGTTCCAGTGGCTCAAATTCATTGGGCCTAGAGCTGGCTTTAATTTACGATAGTAGAGATAATATATTAAACGCCAATGAAGGTATATTCTTGAGTCTAACCCATGGCTTTTACAGGGACTCTTTTGGGAGTACGCAAGATTTTCAGTTGACAAAATTAGACTTTAGATACTATATACAACCCCTGAAGAAATCCTCAAGCACTCTAGGATTTCAATTCATTGCAAACCTGAGCTTTGGTAATCCGCCTCTCTTAGAGTTGGCGAGACTCGGGGGAAGCCAAATCAACCGTGGATATTTTAATGGTAGATTTGTGGACAATCATTTGGTTGCTACACAAGTAGAATGGCGTCAGAAAATAAATTACAGATGGGGTTTTGTTGGATTCACTGGGGTAGGCGCAGTGGCTCCTTCGATTGATGGTTTTAATACAGAGACCATTCGTCCCTCGATAGGTATAGGGTTAAGGTTTCTGGTAGATGCTAAAGAAAATCTAAATCTAAGACTAGATTACGGAAGTGGAAACGAAAAAAGAAGTTTCTATTTTAGTATAGCCGAATCTTTTTAAAAGATTGGGTTTTTAAAAAATGAGTGACTTTTCTTACCTAGTCGTCAAGTAATAATTCCGAAATTATCAGTTAACGCATACGTGTATAAAAGTCCTTTGTGTGAGGGATAGGAACCACCACGCCTCTTCGGCGTGGGTCTACAAGCTGCTTTTTCTTG
This sequence comes from uncultured Saprospiraceae bacterium, assembly GCA_964481325.1. Lineage (GTDB taxonomy): Bacteria > Bacteroidota > Bacteroidia > Chitinophagales > Saprospiraceae > JALZVN01. The sequence goes on along the minus strand of CAYZUW010000322.1, from coordinate 3,061 downwards.
CAGCTTGTAGACCGAAACGAATGTGGAGTGGTGTATAGCCCGACCCATCTATTTGCTTTTTTCAGCAAAGAGATGCGGGCACACCCAATACAAAATTCTATACACTATTCAATTTTTAAATTCGCATCCAATTTAATAGTAGATGATCAAGATGATATTGAAACTTATACACTAAGTTGTTGTTGTATGATTTCATGTTGAAAAATTAAAAATCTAATGCCTCAAAAAGTGATTATCATAGGTGGTGGATTGGGTGGTTTGGTGAGTGCTTTACACCTGTCACAAAAAGGCCTTCAAGTTCAATTGATTGAGAAGTATTCTTTCCCAAGGCATAAGGTCTGTGGGGAGTATATTTCAAATGAAGTCTTGCCTTACTTAAGATCTTTGGGATTCGATCCCTTTGAATATGGTGCTAAGGACATATCAGATTTTACACTGAGTACACCCGGTAGTAGATATATCAATACGACCTTACCGCTTGGTGGATTTGGTATAAGTCGGTTTTGTATAGATGAGAAACTGGCAGCCTTAGCAGGCGAACATGGAACACATATCATAAAAGACACGGTAGAGGATATACAATTTCATGATGATTTTTTTGAAGTTAAAACTAAATCTGGGACTATCTATTCAGCAGACTTAGTGATAGGTTCATTTGGTAAACGCTCTAATCTGGATGTCAAGATGCAACGTGCATTCATCAAAAAAGAATCCCCGTTTTTGGCTGTGAAAGCACATTATAAGGGAGATATGCCTGATAACGCTGTGGGTCTTCACAATTTTGAAGGGGGGTACTGTGGGGTTTCGAAGGTCGAAAATGACCATATCAACATCTGTTATATCGCAGATTTTAAATCTTTCAAGCGATTTAAAAATATTGATGACTTTCAGAAAAAGGTGTTGAGTAAGAATACTTTTTTATCTGAGATGTTCTCCAAAGCGGAGATGGCTTTCGATAAGCCTTTGTCTATCAGTCAAGTTTCTTTTGAGTCTAAAGCGCCAGTAGAAAATCATGTCTTGATGTGTGGAGACAGTGCAGGCATGATACATCCACTTGCAGGGAATGGCATGAGTATGGCCATAAGAGCTGCACAAATGGTATCTCAATTGATCGTAAAATATGATCGTGGTGAAATAATTAGCCGAGAAGAATTGGAAAAGACTTACGCTATGGAATGGAATGGAGAATTTGCAGGACGATTGCGCTCAGGGCATATCATTTCACGACTATTTAGACTAGGGATATTTTCTGAACTAATAATGATGTTTTTAAATGCAGTGCCATTTTTATTGCCCAAAATAATTTCTAAAACGCACGGTAAACCGATGCTTGCTGAACAATGATAGTTGATACAAAGAATAGGAGTCAGGAAGTCGAAATCATGGATGATTTGGATATGACGGGGGAGTTGCTAATCGATACACTGGATAGAATAGCACAGATCAATAGGTACTTAGGAGGAAATAAATTGACGCTTTCAGGATTGAAAGAAGTTTTGCTAGGTCTGTCTACGGAAAAGGTATATACAATCGTAGATTTGGGCTGTGGGAATGGGGATATGTTACGAACGATTGCGGACTTTGGAAAGAAAAAGGGTATACAGTTTAAATTGATTGGCGTAGATGCCAATAAGACGACGAGTCAGTATGCTAAAGTTCTTTCAGAGAAGTACGATAATATTGAATTTCATCATTTGGATGTGTTCTCGAAAGATTTCGCTGAAATGGAGTATGACATTGCCTTATCTACTTTGTTTTTGCATCATTTTGGTGATGATAAAGCAGTCCATCTAGTAAAGCAACTAATGAAACGAGCCAGCATTGGTGTAATAGTAAATGACTTGCATCGAAACCGTATAGCTTATTATTTGTTTTCTATAATAGCTACTATTGTTGGAAATCCAATGGTAAAAAAGGATGGTTTAATTTCTATATTAAGGGGGTATAAAAGAATTGATTTGGAAAAGTATGCAGAGCAGGTGGGATACACTAGTAGCATAAAATGGAAGTGGGCTTTTCGATATCAGTGGATTATAAAGAAAAAATGAGCGTAAAAATAACATCGGTTGCGACCCAGCTTCCGCCGTATTCAAGATCTACTGAAGAAATCATACCTTATCTAAAGGCTTGGTTGACTGGTCAGGAAGAACGATTTCAAAGAAAAGTAGTGAAGTTGTTCGAAGGGGCAGCAGTAGACAGGCGATATTCTATAATGGATGCGGACGAAGTATTTAGAAACACTTCTTTTGAAGAGAAAAACCTAGTTTATAAACGGGAGACTATAAAACTTGCTGAGGGTGCTTTGAAAAAAGCTTTGGATAAGGCTGGCTTGAAGGGTACTGATATCGACTATGTCATCACGGTGAGTTGTACGGGTATAATGATTCCATCTGTCGATGCCTATCTTATCAATAGTATGAAAATGAGACAAGATGTTGTTCGTCTTCCAATCACAGAAATGGGCTGTGTAGCGGGAGTGTCAGGCATGATATATGCGAACAACTTTTTGAAAGCCAATCCAAATAAACGAGCAGCAGTCATAGCGGTTGAGTCGCCTACTTCTACTTTTCAATTGGACGATTTCTCTATGACCAATATAGTGAGTGCGGCTATCTTTGGAGATGGTTGTGCATGTACTATACTATCCTCATATAAAGAGGAAGAGGGACCTCAAATAATAGGCGAAGGAATGTATCATTTTTATGACGCAATACATATGATGGGTTTCGAACTTAAGAATAGTGGTTTGCAAATGGTACTAGATAAAGAAGTGCCTCAAAAAATTTCTGAGCACTTTCCAGATATTGTGCATCCATTCTTAGAGCAATATGATTTAAAGATAGAAGATGTAGATCACTTGATTTTTCATCCTGGAGGAAAAAAAATAGTGCAAACCGTAGAGGAGTTGTTCGGTTCTCTTGGTAAGAATATCGATAATACAAAAGAAGTCCTCAAAGAATTTGGAAATATGTCTAGCGCTACGGTGCTGTATGTTTTCGAAAAATTCATGGAACAGTCTCCAGCCAAGGGAGATATCGGATTAATGCTTAGCTTTGGACCA
>CAYZUW010000321.1:0-5036 GCA_964481325.1 uncultured Saprospiraceae bacterium | reverse complement strand
CTCAACCTCAGCACAATCACCCCTCCACGAGCGTCCCCACAGCTTCCCCTTGTACGATCTTGTAAAGATTATCAGGCTCGCCGATATCAAATACCACGATAGGACGATCATTCTCTTGACAAAGCGTGAAAGCCGTCATATCCATCACGCTTAGACCAAGGCTGATCACGCGGGAAAAAGAAATGTTATCGAACTTCTTAGCATCTGGGTCCTTCTCAGGATCAGCAGTGTAGATACCATCCACACGAGTACCCTTGAGGATGACATCTGCTTCGATCTCGTTGGCACGAAGTGCGGCAGCAGAATCAGTCGTAAAATATGGAGAACCCGTTCCCGCAGAGAAAATAACTACACGACCTTTCTCAAGGTGACGAATAGCCCGTCTACGAATGTATGGCTCAGCGATTTGGCGCATCTCTATAGCAGAGATCAGACGTGTAAATACGCCCGTAGATTCTAGAGCACTTTGCAATGCCATCGCGTTGATGACTGTAGCTAACATACCCATATAGTCTCCTTGTACGCGTTCGATGCCTGAGTCGGCGGCTTGCAGTCCTCTAAAGATGTTACCACCTCCTATGACGATGGCTATTTCACAACCTAGATCTCTGATGGCTTTGATTTGCTCAGCATAGTGCTTCAGCATTTTCGGGTCAATCCCAAATTTGTTTTCGCCCATCAAAGATTCACCACTTAACTTGAGAAGTACACGCTTGTATTTTATAGCCATTAGAAGAGAGTTTTTCTATTTTTGTGCAAAAGTTTAGCCAAAGAAAAGGTATAGCCAAAAAAAAGACGAATTAAATTACTTAATTCGTCTTTTTTATTTCCATTGAGTATCAATTATCCAAGCTCGATATGCTTGAAATCAGTAATTGTCAATTCTTTATCCTTGCTTTGTAGGTAAGAAGCCACCGTCATAGAACTGTCCTTAACAAACTGTTGGTTCATCAAAGTATTGTCTTTATAGAACTTGTTCAATTTACCCATTGCAATCTTTTCGATAATCGCCTCAGGCTTACCTTCTTGTCTAGCGATATCTTTTCCGATTTCGATTTCCTTTTCTACGATAGAAGGATCAACGTTGTCCTTATCTAACGCTAAAGGTCTCATCGCTGCAACTTGCATCGCTACATCCTTACCAGCATCTGTAAAGTCAGCATTGTCTTTATTCATCGCTACGATCACACCTGCTCTATATCCCATGTGGATATAAGGAACAACTTGTCCACCCTTCGCTTCAAGGTTAGCATACTTAGAGATCTCGATTTTTTCACCGATAACACCAGTGTACTCTTCGATCTTCTTTGCGATAGTCAATCCATCTTTGTATGGAAGCGCATTTAAGTCTTCTACACTAGCAGGCATATTTTCTAATGCGATAGCTGCGAACTCTTTTGCCATGCTCACGAAATCTTCGTTCTTAGCTACAAAATCTGTTTCGCATCCTAGTCTCACTACGATACCTTTTTCCTTATTGTCAGAAGTAAGGGCAATCACTACACCTTCTTTCGCCTCTCTATCTGCTCTCTTACCAGCCATTTTTTGACCTTTCTTTCTTAAGTATTCGATAGCGCCATCAAAGTCTCCACCAGATTCAGTAAGAGCCTTCTTGCAATCCATCATACCAGAGCCAGTAGCGTCTCTCAATTTTTTGACGTCAGCGGCTGAAATTTTTACATCACTCATGATTATAAGTTTGTATATTTTATTAATTATTATTCAAATACAGGATTAGCTAGTCGCTTTTTCCTTCTCAGCTTTCATGGCTTTTCTCTCTGCCAATCCTTCCTTTACTGCTGCAGTGATCGTGTCTGTGATAATTCTGATAGACTTAGACGCATCATCATTAGCAGGTATTGGAAAGTCTACCAAGTTCGGATCAGAGTTCGTATCTACCATAGCGATAGTACGGATACCCAACTTGCGAGATTCAGCCAATGCCAAGTGTTCGTGGTGAATGTCTACGATGAACAATGCTGCAGGCAACATATTCAGCTGAGACAAACCGCCGATTACTTTATCCAACTTCGCTTTCTCTCTCTCCAACATAAGCTTCTCCTTCTTCGTTACAGAAGTAAGAGAACCATCCTTAAGCATACGCTCGATGTTTTGCATCTTACGCACAGACTTCTTGATAGTAGCAAAGTTAGTCATCATACCTCCCAACCATCTTTCCGTTACGAAAGGCATATTGACACTCTTCGCAGCAGTCATCACGATATCACGTGCTTGCTTCTTAGTAGCGACGTACATGATTTTTCTACCTGACTTAGCGATAGTACGCGCTGCGTTTACCGCGTCCTCAAGACACTCCGTGGTGCGGTTTAGATCTATGATGTGAATCCCCTTACGCTCCATGAAGATGTATGGCTGCATCTTAGGGTTCCATTTTTTACGCATGTGTCCAAAGTGAACGCCTGCGTCTAACAATTCTTTATATTTAGGTGTATCCATAATTAGATATATATAAGATTCGATTATAAAAATAAAAATTAACGCTTAGAGAACTGGAAGCTCTTTCTTGCTTTAGGCTTACCATATTTCTTACGTTCTACCTCTCTTGCATCTCTAGTCAAGAATTTGTTCTCTCTCAAGGTCTTCTTAAAGTCCTCGTCGATCTTGACCAATGCTCTAGATACAGCCATTCTGATGGCCTCAGATTGCCCTTTGAATCCACCCCCTTTCACATTTACTTGGATATCGTAGATAGCACTATCTAGCTCCAATATCTTGAATGGGTCAGTGACATTCGTTTGTATATTTTCTTGTGGAAAGTATTCTTTCAAGTCCTTACCGTTGACGACGATTTTGCCTTCTCCTTTCGTGAAGTATACTCTCGCTACGGAAGCTTTACGTCTACCTATGGCGTTTACCATTTCCATATTCTATAGATTAATTTTATGATTAAAATTCAAATTTCTTCGGCTTCTGTGCCGCATGTGGGTGCTCTGTCCCAGCGTATACAAAAAGCTTTTTATACATTGCTCTACCCAATTTGTTTTTAGGAAGCATTCCTTTCACAGCTCTTTCTACCACTGCGTATGGCTTCTTCTTCATCAAATTCTCAGGATTGATTTTCTTTTGTCCGCCTGGATATAGAGAGTAAGACACATATTTCTTGTCTTTCATCTTGTTTCCAGTAAAACGAACCTTATCCGCGTTCAGGACGATTACATTATCCCCTGTATCTACGTGCGGCGTATAGGATGGCTTGTGCTTTCCTCTGAGTACAGTAGCGATCTTGGTAGCAAGTCTTCCGACTGTTTCTCCCTCAGCATCCACTACGTACCAGTCACGTACCACGTCTTCCTTACGCTCCGATTTTGTCTTGTAACTTAAGTAGTCCACTTTATAAATTTTTTATGAGTTTTCTATTAAATAAAATAGCCCTTTTTCTAAAGGCGCTGCAAATGTACGCCCTAATCATACATAAAACAAGTATCTGCCCTAAAATTTACGAAAGGGTATTTTATAAGTTGTTGATAATCAGTAAATATTCCGCAATAATTTTTCAAACGTGCGAAAATAAGCCTGAAAATGAGGAGTTTAGCAAGTACGATGAGAAGGATTTGGGCACATCCCGATTGATCCCGATGCTTGCTATGCTGCCAAGCCATCGCAGATCGGGACAAGAAAGTCGGGACCGGGCTCTATCAGGGTCCACATTCGTTGCCGTCCCGACCAGAAAAAGGTCGTGACCAGCTTCCTCCGGTCGCTGCCTTTTCGATCCCTTGAGCGTTTTCGTTTGGATATAATATATCTTATCAAAACCATTTTGTTTCTTTAAATTCGAAACGAAAATTTCCGACTTAAACAATGTAAATACTAAAAATAAAAAAGCCTTGCCTTCGTTTCATAAACAGAATAAACCAACAACAGAAAATGAGAAAACTCACTTGCCTAATACTTTTATCATTTTGCTTCCTTATTACATCAAACCTTTTGGCCCAGTCGACCACAGGAGAGAAGAAAAAATCTTCAATAGAAGTGGTTGGCCAACTACTTGGAGGGAATGCACCGCTCGATGAAAATGCTAGATTCTTTTTTTCAGGTACAGGTTCAGAGGCAAGCGCCTATTATGCCAATAGAATAAACTCAGAACTACAATTAAGATATGTGAAAGTATTTGCACAAGACTTGTCAGCCTATGGAGCCTTGTCCTATGGTGTCAATTACTTTAGTTCTAGATTGTTTATTAGTCCTCCGGCAAGTGCTACAGGCACATTTTCTTTTTCGGAATCATACAGAGATAGACACCAGGTATCCTATGGCTCGGCACATCTAGGCCTGCGGTATACTGTGCATGTCGGCAAAAATGACGCCTTCAATTTTTCTCTCGGCGGAAAAGGTGTTTTTTACCCTAGGCAGAATAATGCCGTCAATAAGACGGTGTTTTCTCTTACAAGGGGAGAGGAAATTTCCTACACCATAGCGCCCACGATAGCTATTGCATCTGAGCTTGTCTTTGGTCCAGAGTTGGAAGTGAACTATCTATTAGCCTTCAAGAAGTTTCCAATAGATATGATATTCGGGCTGACCTTTGATAGAGCCACAGCTATAGTCTCGCAATATCGTACCGAAGTGGTATTTAACAATGATACATTAAATTTTTCGCATGACTTTGGCGGAGGGCGTGCTGGTATTTTTGTAGGCTTGGGGTATGATTTGGGGCAGTAAAGACAGCCCTACATTGCCGTTCAATAATTTCTTTGGAGATAAAAGTATAGTAAAGAGGTAGCCAGATTTAGGACTACCTCTATTTCTATTTTTTCCTCTATTTGATATGAATGGTTCGGTAATTTTTTGAGAAATGTAAAATCACTTGAACGCAATATGTTGAAAATAAACAGTTCACTTAAAATTATGGAAAATTCACAACATATTCCTAATCAGCGATTTGACATTTAAATTGCCGAATCATTCAGATATGATAATAATCTTAAAAAAGTAAAGTCGATATTATATACCTCCAATCTAATTTTATCTAACTCATCAATACATTATTCATTTTCAAAAACTAGCAAATAGTTGCC
>CAYZUW010000320.1:0-5067 GCA_964481325.1 uncultured Saprospiraceae bacterium | reverse complement strand
GAATATATAGGAGGAGCCAATGAAAACGAACATGTTTATATTTTACAAGATCCTTTAGGGGTACAAATTTTTTCTGATGGGCCATCCCCTTCAGAAGCTAATGTGCCAACTGTATTAGTAGAATGTCCAAGTACCTGTATTGAAGAAGAGGATTTTTTGCTCTTGATTACTATGGGTAATAACCCTGAACAAATGAGTTGGGAATTAACCGACGATTCAGGCAATAGAGTAAGTTTTTCAAATGCTAATGCTTATAATGGTTTTCCTGTAGGATTCGTTTTGCCAATTCCAGTGTCATTGACTACATGTGAATCATATACTTTTACAGCATTTGATGGGTCAAATGATGGATGGAATGGGGGCGCATTCCAACTTATTTCTGACAATCAACAAAGAGGAAATCTAATTTCCTCTGGTGCTTATGATGGATTTTACGAAGTACTTTCCGGTCCGGGTAACTTTATTGATGAGGTGTCTACCAATTTTACTTTACCCTGTTTTGAATGCGGAGAGACACAAACTGTTATTGCCAATTCAGTAGGATTAATTAATTGTATACAGCCAGGTTTCATATATCCTTTTGATGATCTGCCAACTCCTCTCATTTGTTTCCCAAATGTAGGTCATGGAAATCCAGCTCCGATTATGACTATTTCATATCCAACAGCAATTCCACCAATAATGGACGCAAACGTAGGCGTTGCTGTTGATCTTCCTATTGGTTTGAATGAGGCTATTTTTTCAGTAGAATATAATGATGGGCAAATTATAAGATGTACAAGTGAAGTAATTATTGTGGCTGAAGCGAACCCAACTTTGGTATGCAATGATAATCTTAATATTGCGCTAAATGATATAATGAGTAATTCTAATTGTCAAATAGAATTGTCTCCAGATTTGGTATTAGAAGGCACTAGCGATTGCGAAGATGAATATATAGTAAACATTTTTGACGCTAACGGTCAAAATTTAGGAAATATTATTGATCCTAGTTTTGTTGATTTGGTTTTAGATTACCAGGTTCAACATATAGCAAGTCTAAACTCTTGCTGGGGAACGATAACTATAGAGGATAAAACTGCTCCACATATTAATTGTTTTGATTACGCTGTAGCTTGTAATCATCCACATTTTATGGATGAAAATTACAGTTATACGGAATCATACATACCAAATGACAACACTTTTCCTGCTAATATTGCAGGAGGGGCTGTTGCTCCATCACCGCCATCAATTACTACTATTCCTATTCAGGTTGAATGTGGACCAATAGGAGAAGTCGTAAATAATGTAGTAGTTACTTTAGATATCAATCACACTGAGATAGGAGATTTAAGTATTGACTTAGTCGCTCCGAATGGTATTCGTAAAACTTTAATGAATACCGGAACATGTGCGCAAGGTGGAGCAGCAGATATGATAGTCACATTTAACTCAAAAGGCAACAGTCCTTCTATTTCTAATAGCTGCAACTTAACTCAATCTCCTGTAATCGATGGAGTATTTAAACCAGTTGACAATATTAGTTTTTCTGGTGCAGCTTTTGCAAATCTCTCTGGTACTTGGGAAATCATTATAATAGATAATAATAACACTATTTTTGGAGACCCTGTAGTAGGACTTGGAGAAGTAATAAGCGCAAGCTTGCGCATAAGTGCTGGATTCGAGACACCTTTCTCTGCGGAGGATTGTAGCGCATTTTCTACTGAATTATTATCTGAATTTGTTGAAGATACAAATTGTACTAACGCATGGACAGGCGCTATAGTGAATAGAGTATGGAAAGCAACAGACTCTTCTGGTAATGCTAATACATGTACACAAAAGGTATCATTACTTACTCCTTTATTATCTGATTTTGAATTGCCTCAAGATATTACTTTGGAATGTGGGTCTACTCCTGAAGTTGAAGTGGCAGGTATTCCTATGTTTGATTGCTTTGATATGGATGCTGATCAACAAGTGATTTGTGATTTCACATATGTGTATGAAGACACGGAGGTGAGCAGTTGTGGAATTAGTAGAAAAATATTCAGAGATTGGACAATTATAAATTGGTGTACAGCAGTTTCTGTCTCTCATAGACAAACTATTGAAATAGTAGATTCAGAAGGGCCTATTCTAGGTTTAGAAAATATTACAACAGGTAGTAGTTTGTTTAAGTGTGCTGCCGATGTTTTCTTGAATCCTTTAGCAGAAGATGCATGCTCGTCGGTAAAACAAATAACTGCCAGCTATACTATCCCAGGTCCTATACAAGGTAGTGGTGAGATTGTTGTTGTAGATATAACTGATGGAGCTATGGTTTCTGATTTACCTTTAGGAAATACAGAAATTAGCATTACAGCAATAGATGAATGTGGTAATACTACAGTTAAGCTCATTTCTGTGACTGTGGTGGATAATTTAGCACCAACTGCTGTGTGTGACGATCAATTGCGATTGTCTTTAGGTGGGGGAGGTATAACTAGACTAAATGCACTAGATATTGATGAAGGAAGTACAGACAACTGTGAGATAATAAGTTATCAAGTCAGACGTTTGCAAGGTTGCATTCCAGATACTCCTTTTGGGAATTTTGTAGATTTTGAATGTTGTGATGTAGGGATGGAGGTTAATGTTGAACTATTAGTTGTGGATGCTTCAGGTAATAGTGCATCTTGTTGGTTAACTGTAGAAGTTGAGGATAAGTCGGCACCGAGTATTTCATGCCCCTCAGATAAAGTAGCTACATGTGAGGATGATTTACAAGATTTGTCTTCCTTTGGAAATGCAAGTGTTATAGATAATTGCGAAGCTAGTATTGAAGAGACTTCATCTTCTGATATAGATAACTGTGGTGCAGGAGAAATCATTAGAACTTTTATAGCAACTGATAATTCTGGAAATAGTAGTCAGTGTAGCCAACGGATTAGTGTATCTCATATTTCTGATTTTACGGTTCAGTTCCCAGCAGATTTAACTTTAAGCTCCTGCTCAGTTGACTTAGATGAATTAGGAGAACCTTTCATTGGTTCTGAAGATTGTGAGTTGATTGCCATTTCACATGAAGATGAGGTATTTGAATTGGTTCAAGATGCCTGTATCAAAATAGTTCGGACATGGACAGTTATTAATTGGTGTATTTATGAAAATGGAAATCCATCGAATACAGATTTGGGTATTCCTTTGGTGGTGCCAAGAGCATTCAGAGATGATGGAGATGGCTTTTTTCAACACACTCAAATTATAGAAGTAATAGATAATGATGCCCCTATCTTTGATCCTGCTAGCTTAGTAGATGTAACTGTCGAAATCGAAAGTACTTGCACTGCTACATACAATGTTCCCAATATACAGGCTCTAGATGAATGTTCAGGTGTGATTGAAATACAGTCGAGTCCAAGAACAATTAGTGGTTCTCATGGAGAAAATTTTGAAGTTACTTTTGTTGCTTCTGATGGATGCGGTAACGCGAGTGTAGAAAAAATAAATGTTACTTTTATAGAAAGAAAAGTGCCAACTCCAATTTGTGTAAGTGGTTTAGTTGCAGAAATTGATTCGCACTTAAAAGAAATAACTGTATGGGCGCTTGATTTCGAAACAGGAAATAGCTTTGATAATTGTACTGCTTATGAAGATCTTCAATTTTCATTTTCAGAAAATCCAAACGATATAAGTAAAACTTTTGATTGTAATCAATTAGGTGTAAATGATGTCGAAATATGGGTTACAGATGAAAATGGAAATCAAGATTTTTGTATCACTTCAATTGAAATTCAAGATAATTTAAATGCATGTAGTCCAGGCACAGGTACTGGTGCTAAAGCTATTATAGGGGGTCGAGTGGAGACGGAAAAAGGTGAAGCTATACTTGATGTAGAAATGGATATTAGTGGTTCAATTATAGCAAGTACAAATACGGATCAGAATGGAAATTATAATTTTGAAGATTTAGATGTCAATGGAAACTACATTGTGGAGGCTAGTAAAAACAATGATCCACATAATGGTATTTCTACTTTTGATTTAGTTTTAATAGCTCGTCATATTTTACAAATTACACCTTTTACAAATCCTTATCAGATTATTGCAAGTGATGTGGATGATAACCAGGTAGTGAATATTTTTGACATGATTTCAATTAGACAATTAATATTGCGATCGGTTGATCAGTTACCAAATGGAAATTCATGGAAATTTGTAGATAGAGATTTTGTTTTTTCAAATCCGTCAAATCCATGGGTTGATAACTTTGAATCATACATAAGTGCGAACAATCTATCAGGAGATAAAATGGATGTTGATTTTATAGGTGTAAAACTAGGAGATGTTGATAACAGCGCTACTGCAAATCTTAATAAACCTGTAGAGCAGAGAGTTAAAAACCGAGTTGATTTAGTCGTTGCCACTCGCACTGATTCCAATGCAGATGAAATAGACTATTTATTTTATCCGCAAGAAGAATTGGATATTCATGGCTTTCAATTTGAACTAAACTTTGATGCTGAGAATTTTGAATTTATAACAGTAGTGCCAGGTAACTTGAATTTAGATGAAAGTAATTTGTCTACAAAATTTGTCAGCGATGGTAAACTTTTAATAAGTTGGAATGAAAACGATGTGGTTTCTGTAAATGAGCTAACCTCTCTTTTCGAATTTAGATTTAAACAACTTGATAAGGCGGTCGTAGATCCATCCTTCCAAATTGAAGAAACATTATTGAGTCCAGAAATTTACTTAAATAGACCAAGTTCAATATTTGAATTAGGGTTGATAAAAGAAGATAGGCAACAAGATGATATTTCTGTTCAAAATTCACCTAATCCATTTACACATTCAACCACTGTTGAGTTCAGTGCAAGTACAAATGATCCTGTTGAAATCAAAATATTCGACCTACAGGGAAAATCAGTACATATCCAGATAATAGAACCTATAATCGGTAAAAATATTCTACAATATAAAGCCTCAGATTTTCAAGGTGAAGGAGTATATTTTCTACAACTTATATCGGGGCAAAAGGAATCTCTAATAAAAATGATATTAGTCAAATAAAAAGAAGAAAGAAACATAAAGTAAATAAAG
>CAYZUW010000319.1:0-5104 GCA_964481325.1 uncultured Saprospiraceae bacterium | reverse complement strand
CACTTATACAGAGTTCCAACATAATAAAAAATGCAGAACTCATATCAATGAATTCTGCATTTTCTCACTCCTAGGAATTTTCAATACACGTCTTTCTTTACATACTATCTACAAACTCTGCAAATACTTTCTTGTGTAACTCCAAATCCATCTTGGCAGAAAGTGCAGCGCGCACAATATAGTCTTTGTCCCCTTCTTTGGTGGTGCCTTGGGTAGAAGTAGCTGGCACTGTCCAGTAACATCCTTTTAGTTGTCCATAGCTTACACAAAATTTACTTTCAGAAGGAATCCTGTCAATCATTAAGTGGATTAACTTTAAGTTCATTTTTCTTTTATAGGCTTCCTTTTCTTCTTCCGAATTACCTTGGGTAGGTAGATCTAGAGAAAACACAGAAGGTGTAAATCCTTGCTGCGCCAAAGTCTCAGAAACAAAATTGATCTTCGCCTCAGGCAGTGCCCCTTGTATGAAATTTACAAATTTACGGGTATTCACATAAGCGTCCGTTATTCGCTGATTCATAGAAGGAAGTTGGTTAGCTAATATTTCTAACTGCAAATCTGTGGCTTCATTATCACAAAGTACAAGGTGCTTCTCGACTTTATCCATCAGATCGCTTGTATATTTATTTCCGACACAATAACCTGCAGTGCATTTACCGCCGCTCGGAAATTTGGAACCACTCGCATAAGCAATCGTCTTCCCTTTACCAAGAAGCTTGCCCTCTCCCAAGAATAGCACATTGGGGCAAAAGGTTTGATCTAAAATGAAGACAGGGGCTACGGCTAGATCTCCTCTCTTGGTTTTTCTTTCTTTAGATAGAGCATTTTGTAGTTTTATCAAATCAGGTACTTCCACTCTAGGGTTGGTGGGAATCTCTGCGATGATATAAGGTACTGCATCTTCCTGAGCCATTCTATCTAGGATAGTATCCACACTTTGATCCATTTCTTGTCCTGCATCTACAGGTAGATCTACTATCTCCACATTTTCAATACAAGCTGCCACACGTCTTGCTTGGTCGTTGGTGCCTCCGTAGCAATTAGGGGGAACAATAAACCTTATCGCTTTACCTTTATAATTTTCTTGCGCATGTTCTACCAGTCCCATCATTATTGCATACTGAATGGATAGTCCGCTAGAACCCATCAAAGCTTGCGTATCCGCTCCCGTGATTTCTTTTATCAAATCTTCAACGTGCTTTTTATTAGAGACTACATTTTCATCATGCTTTGCTATGTATGTAGCATCTGTTATCTTCTTCAACACTTGCAAACAATTGATAGGTGTCATCGCTATCGTCTCTCTTCTTCTCACGTGTTGTATCTCTGAAACATAGTCTTCATTTTGATCTCCATTCACCAATAATACACTACCGTAATTATTATCTACACTGACTAAAAAGTCGATATTGGAATTAAGTTCAAAAGAAGAGACATCTCCATGTTGTGAAATAAAAAGGGTGCTACCCTCAAACTTAGCAACTTCATTTACTGAATCCACCCCCTTCATTTCAAATTGATACCCATATACTCGTTTTATAACATCAGCTTCAAAAAAGGAAGGTTTTTCGCCTATATAGATAATGAGGGTCTTCTTATTGCCTAATAGGTTCTTTCTTAATATGGAGAGAATAGGTGTCGTCTTAGAGGAAAAACTAATCACACGATCTGCTGTGGTATTATACCTGTCCGCGATCAGCCATTCTAAGACACATGACAATGGGTGTCCCAATCGGATATAATCATAGGCGGTCGGCAATGCCTCTAAAGCACTCCGCTCCGCACTGTCGGTTTTGTAGAGCGCTTCCAATTTCTCCAAAAACTGAGTTTTGGCAAATTGCTCCTCGTATATATCTAGTCTATGGGTAGTGAGTGCGAGCCAATCTGATGGCATATTGTCTAGCACTTTCTTTGTGTATTCTAATACTTTATTATTTGGCATTTTCTGTATTTATATGATAATGGAGGTGCAAGATACGGTATTGGTATTTATCATGCTAGAATGATTTTCTGTTTAACCCTCAAAAAATTAGCCGTGATTTTAAATATTAAGAGCCATTTCTTGAATCAATTTGTCATGATTTTTAAAAGAAAATCACGCCAAATTGGATTTTTCTTTTCACGGAGGGTTAACACCCTCCGCTAGAAAAATGTCACCTCCGATGCATCGGAGCAGGCTCCTCTAGGGTTACCAGTCTAAATGCTAAAAAGTGTTTCATCATTTTGCTAAGTTATTCCTGAACCTCGGATTAGCTGCGTTAAATATTATTGGAGAATTCGACAATATCAACATTAATTAACTCCAGAGGAGTGATATTATTATAATAAGTAACTACCCTCGTATGTAAATCCAGCGGAGTGACCTTATTCCTAAGGTAGCAGTGCCGTCGAAGAAATCAATTCTTGTCGCGACTCGCCGAAGGCGACCAAGCTCGACAAAGCCTGTCCCGACTGAAGTGACAACGGAACGTCGGGGCCGGAGGCGCGTAGAAGCAAAGGATAGGAGTGACATGCGAAGCATACAACGGATAGCCTGCCGCCTCCCATTTTCAAGGGATGGCGGTGCTCCCAAAAAAAAGCAGAACCCAAATGAATGAGTCCTGCTTTTTGTACTTTTAATTTATTATTTGTTAGGCACCCTCCAGCGCTGCAGCTCCACCTACAATCTCTGAAAGTTCTTTGGTTATCGCTTCTTGACGCGCCTTGTTATATGAAATCTTTAATTCTTTTACAATATCTTCTGCATTCTCCGTTGCTTTGTCCATGGCGGTCATACGTGCGCCATGTTCAGATGCATTGGTGTCTAAGCAACATTTTTGCAATTGATTTTGAAGAATAGATGGAATCAACTGCTCCAATAATTCTTTCTTGCCTGGCTCGAAGATATAATCTGCTTTGCCTGTTTTATCTTCTGCTACAACAGCCGTAACATTTTCGTCCGCCTTTGCCGTTTCTACCGGTAAGTACTGCTCTACTTCTGCGAACTGAACAGCAGCATTTTTGAACCTACCATAAGAGATCTCTACTGCGTCATATTCGTTTGCAGAAAAGGCATCCATAATTTCGTTCGCTACGGGAGCTATATTATCAAAAGTAAGTTCCGCAAAAAGGTTGACGTGGGTATCAATCGGGTTGTATTGCTTGCGTCTTCCGAAGAAGTCCATCCCTTTCTTTCCGATACACATCACGGTAACATTACCAGCGGCTAATTGGCTGGCATACTTTTCATTTACCGTATTGACCACGCCTTTAATTATGTTGGCGTTGAATCCTCCACATAATCCTCTATTGGAAGTGATGCAAACCATCAATACGTTCTTGATCTCACGTTCTGCGCTAAACTTAGAAGCTGCATCTCCAGCCTCCATATTAGATAAGATGTTTTTCAACATTGCGTTCATCTTATTTGCATAAGGACGCATCTGCTGGATAGCCATCTGTGCACGACGCAACTTGGCCGCTGATACCATTTTCATGGCACGCGTGATTTGCTGTGTTGATTTTACAGACTTAATCCTATCTCTTACTTCTTTAAGGTTCGCACCCATAATATTGTATTATGCCTTGTATTGTGAACTTATTTCTGCAGCCAACTGAGTTACATAATCAGTCGCTTCTTTATCTAATTTTCCTGACTTGAATACCGCCAATGTCTCAGGGCTCTTCGTTTCTAAAGTGGTCAAGAAGTTCTCTTGGAAATCGATCACCTTATTCACTGGTACGTCTTTCAACAAACCTTTTGATCCAAGGTAAATAATTGCTACTTGCTTCTCCACTGACATTGGAGAGTACTGCGCTTGCTTCAAAATTTCAACATTACGTTTACCTTTTTCCAATACCGCCATTGTAGCGGCATCCAAATCTGATCCGAATTTAGAGAATGCTTCTAGCTCTCTGTATTGCGCTTGATCTAGCTTCAATGTACCAGATACTTTTTTCATAGATTTAATCTGAGCATTACCACCCACACGAGATACAGAGATTCCTACATTAATCGCTGGTCTAACACCGGCGTTAAACAAGTTGGACTCCAAAAATATCTGACCATCTGTAATCGAAATTACGTTGGTTGGGATATAGGCAGATACATCACCCGCTTGTGTCTCAATAATAGGTAAAGCGGTAAGTGAACCTCCACCTTTTACGAGTCCTGATTTTTTCAATGACTCTGGAAGATCGTTCATATCATTCGCGATAGTATCATTGTTGATGATCTTTGCCGCTCTCTCTAATAATCTTGAGTGAAGGTAAAATACATCACCAGGATATGCCTCACGCCCTGGAGGACGTCTAAGTAATAGAGATACCTCACGGTATGCTACAGCCTGCTTAGACAAATCATCATAAACAATCAAAGCTGGACGGCCCGTATCACGGAAAAATTCTCCAATCGCTGCTCCTGCAAACGGCGCATAGAACTGAAGTGGTGCTGGATCAGAAGCGGATGCAGATACAATAGTAGTATAAGACATCGCGCCATTTTCTTCTAGCGTCTTCGCTACGTTAGCTACCGTAGAGGCCTTTTGACCTGAGGCAACATATATACAATAAACAGGTTCCCCTGCTTCGTAAAATTCTTTTTGATTGATGATCGTATCGATAGCAATCGCTGTCTTACCAGTCTGTCTATCTCCAATGATCAACTCACGCTGTCCTCTACCTACTGGAATCATCGCGTCAATCGCTTTGATACCTGTTTGTAATGGTTCCGCAACAGGCTCTCTGTAGATAACACCAGGTGCCTTTCTCTCAAGAGGCATCTCGTACTTCGTACCAGTGATAGGTCCTTTACCATCGATAGGCTCACCCAATGGGTTTACTACTCTACCAACCATACCTTCTCCAACGTTCAAAGAGGCGATTCTACCTGTTCTTCTTACAGTTGATCCTTCCTTGATGCCATCGCCTTCCCCCATCAATACAACCCCAACGTTGTCTTCTTCAAGGTTCAATACGATTGCTTCCACATCGTTTTCGAACTTAACCAGTTCTCCTGCCTGAGCAGCAGTAAGGCCATATACACGGGCAATTCCATCTCCTACTTGGAGTACGGTTCCTACCTCTTCTAATTCAGTCTCTGTTTTGAATCCAGATAATTGTTCTT
>CAYZUW010000318.1:0-5119 GCA_964481325.1 uncultured Saprospiraceae bacterium | reverse complement strand
AATCATAGCAATCCATCGCTGCCCCGATCGCCCCCCAAGCAATACCATATCTCGCCTTTGACAAACAAGACAAAGGTCCTTTAAGGCCTTCGACATTCGGAAGTATATTTGATTTTGGTACGCGCACATCTTCAAAAACAAGCTCGCCTGTTATAGAAGCACGCAAGGAAAGTTTTCCGTGTATCTCTGGCGTAGTAAATCCTTTCATACCACGTTCGACGATTAAGCCTTTGATACGACCTTCTTCATTTTTAGCCCACACAATCGCCATATCAGCTACTGGAGAATTGGTAATCCACATCTTCGCTCCATTCAATATGACAGAATCTCCATCCTCTTTATAATGTGTAGTCATCCCGGCTGGATTGGAACCATGGTCTGGCTCCGTCAAACCGAAGCAACCGATAATCTCTCCACTAGCCATCTTTGGCAACCACTTCATCTTTTGCTCCTCCGAACCAAATCTATAGATGGGATACATCGCTAAGGACCCTTGAACGGATGCCATAGAACGAATTCCTGAATCGCCTCTCTCCAATTCCTGCATGATGACACCATATGCGATTTCATCCATACCGCCACATCCGTACTTCTCTGGCAAACTAGGCCCAAAGGCGCCTATCTCAGCCAAACCTTTGAATAGATGTAATGGACATTGTGCTTTTTCGCTCGCGTCTTCGATGATTGGGCTCACTTCAGCTTTGACCCAATCCCTAACCGCATCTCGCGCTAGCTTGTGATCATCACTCAATAACTCATCTACGTTATAATGATCATGGCTCTCAAAAAGGTCAGTCTTAACGCTTTTTTCTACTGTGTATACATGTGTTCCGTCGTCGTACATATCTTATTTTTATTTGCCTTTCTAAGCAAAGGCATCTTTTCTACTTATTAAACTGAAATACACCATTAAAGTTATCATCTAATGGTCTACATATTTCTTCTGTACTTTCCACCTACCTCATACAAGGCCTGTGTGATTTGTCCAAGTGTACAGTTTTTACCTACTTCCATCAAGGCTTCAAAAGTGTTTTGATTCTTGACAGCTGCAATTTGTAGTTCCTTTAGTTGCTGGGCTGCTTTATCATTAGATTTTTGCAAATTCTGTACCGTTTGGATTTGCTCATCCTTTTCCTCTTTGGTCGCACGGATTACTTCATCTGGTACAACAGTTGGAGAGCCATCTTTAGACAAGAAAGTATTCACACCGATGATTTTAAAATCACCATTGTGCTTGAGCGTCTCATAGTACAAGCTTTCTTCCTGGATCTTAGAGCGTTGATACATGGTCTCCATTGCACCCAGTACCCCTCCTCTTTCTGTAATACGATCGAACTCTGTCAATACGGCTTCTTCCACCAAATCTGTAAGCTCTTCTATAATAAATGCTCCTTGGATTGGGTTCTCGTTTTGGGTCATCCCCAATTCATGATTGATAATCATTTGGATCGCTACTGCTCTTCTCACACTTTCCTCCGTCGGAGTGGTTATGGCCTCATCGTAAGCATTCGTATGCAGCGAATTACAATTATCGTAAATCGCATATAATGCTTGCAGCGTCGTTCTAATATCGTTGAACGAAATCTCCTGCGCGTGAAGAGACCTACCTGAAGTCTGGATATGATATTTTAGTTTTTGCGAACGACTATTACCTTTATACTTCAGCTTGATGGCTTTTGCCCAAATTCTTCTGGCGACCCTACCGATTACAGCATACTCTGGATCTACTCCATTAGAGAAGAAGAAAGAAAGATTTCCAGCAAACTCATCGATGTTCATCCCTCTTGCTAAGTAGTACTCTACAAAGGTAAATCCATTCGCCAAAGTAAAGGCTAATTGCGTTATTGGATTGGCACCCGCTTCAGCGATATGATAACCTGAGATAGATACGGAATAAAAATTCCTTACTCTATTATTGATAAAATACTGTTGCACATCTCCCATTAGTCTGAGAGAAAACTCTGTGGAAAATATACAAGTATTTTGTGCTTGATCCTCTTTTAGGATATCCGCTTGCACCGTTCCTCTTACAGAACTTAGCGCTTTTTCTTTTAATAGGCCGTACACTTCTGGCTCTAGAATTTCATCTCCCGTCACACCCAACAAAAGCAATCCTAGTTTATTATTTCCTTTTGGTATCTCTCCATGGTATGAAGGTCTTTTAAGCCCTTTATCATCATATTTTTCTTTCAGCCTTGCCTCTACCTTTGCTTCTAGGCCATGCTCTTTGATATACATTTCGCATTGCTGATCCACTGCTGCGTTCATAAAGAAAGCACAAATCGTAGCCGCAGGACCATTGATGGTCATAGACACAGAAGTCATTGGATTGCATAAATCAAATCCAGAATATAATTTCTTAGCATCATCTAGGCAGCAGATACTTACTCCTGAGTTACCCACCTTTCCGTAGATGTCAGGTCTCAGGTCTGGATCTTCTCCATACAAAGTCACAGAATCAAAAGCGGTAGACAAACGCTTCGCTGGCAAATCAGAAGACAGGTAGTGAAATCTACGATTCGTTCTTTCTGGGCCACCTTCCCCTGCAAACATTCTAGTTGGGTCTTCTCCTGCTCTCTTGAAAGGGAACACACCAGCCGTAAAAGGGAAGGAGCCAGGCACATTTTCCTGCATCAACCAGGTCAATACGTCACCCCAACCTTTGTACTTAGGCAAGGATATTTTAGGTATCCGTGACATCGACAACGAAGTCTTGAACGTAGGCACTTTTATCTCTTTATCTCTCACCTTAAAGATGAACTCATCAGCAGCATATCGCTCTTGTAAACTAGGCCAGTTGTCCAACTCTCTTTTGCAATGACCGTCCAAGTCAAGGCTTATATCGTCATACTTTTTTTGTATCGCTTCTTGCGTCTCCGTATCTCCTTCAAAGACTTCTTTCGAGGACTGTAGCCCATATAGCTTACTTGCTATCCTGGATTGCTTCTCTACCCACTCATCGTAGCCGCGATTATTTTCTGCGATTTCGGACAAGTAGCGTACACGCTTTGGAGGTATGATGTATATCTTCTCACTCATCTCATCAGTTACCTCAAACGTAGAAGACAAATTAGCTTCCGTTTTTTCATTGAGTGCTGTGATGATGGCTTTATACAAATTGTTCATCCCTGGGTCATTGAACTGCGAAGCTATCGTACCATGTACTGGCATATCATTCACGTCACTTTCCCACAATTGATGGTTTCTTTGGTATTGCTTTTTTACATCGCGCAATGCGTCTAGTGCCCCTCGTTTATCAAACTTATTCACAGCGATGATGTCTGCAAAATCAAGCATATCTATTTTCTCCAGCTGCGTAGCCGCACCATACTCAGGCGTCATCACATAAAGCGACATATCAGAGTGATCTACTATTTCCGTATCTGACTGCCCGATACCAGATGTCTCAAGGATAACCAAATCGTATCCCGCACTCTTCAGAATATTGACAGCAGACTGAACGTACTTCGACAAAGCCAAATTAGATTGTCGAGTCGCCAAGGAACGCATATAGACCCTATCAGATTTGATGGCATTCATTCGGATACGATCTCCTAGCAAGGCACCACCTGTTTTTCTTTTAGAGGGATCAACAGACACGATAGCAATTCGCTTATCATCAAAATCCAACAAAAATCTTCGCACCAATTCATCTACTAAAGATGACTTTCCTGCTCCCCCTGTTCCTGTTATTCCTAGCACTGGACAAGTGCTTGCTTCGGAAGACTTCTCTACATCCGCTAACCAAGAGGCATTGTCCTCTGGATGATTTTCTGCAGCACTTATCAATCTTGCCACCACGCGTGTATCTCCAGAATCTACTTTTTTGATTTCACCATTGAGATTAATACCTAATGGAAAATCAGCCCTCTTCAGCACGTCGTCTATCATTCCTTGTAGCCCCATTTGACGACCATCGTCAGGACTATAAATCTTATCTATCCCATAGGCATGCAAATCTGCAATCTCAGTCGGCAAGATGGTCCCACCGCCGCCGCCGACGATTTTTATGTTTTCAGCCCCTCGTTCGCGCAGCAAATCGTACATATATTTAAAATACTCATTGTGCCCACCTTGATAGGAAGTGATAGCGATACACTGCGCATCTTCCTCGATTGCAGCATCTACTATTTCTTGAACAGAGCGATTGTGTCCTAAGTGAATCACCTCAGCACCAGTCGATTGCATGATTCTACGCATGATATTGATAGCAGCGTCGTGGCCGTCAAATAGGGATGCCGCAGTAACTATTCTGATCTTATTTTTAGGCTTGTAGTTCGTTATTTTTTCCATTTTGTAAAGATTTATACCTCATCCACAAAATAAACAATTAAACGCTACTATTATGTTTAAGCAAGGTCACAAATTCATTTAATATCATGGCAGTAGCGCCCCATACCACTTTTCCTTGCACGTCGAAATAAGGCACTCGTTTTAGGGTCATTTGCTTGCTAATAGCCAAATCTTTGGACATTTTGAGCTCATCACTACACAGTCGCACTACGCTTTCACTTACCAATTCAGCTACTTCGTTTTCCTCAAGCACAAAATCTGGGAGACTATGAACATAGCCCACCACGGGTTGTACCACAAAATTGCTCACCGGAATATACAATTTAGAGAGCAGACCAAGTGGATGCACCGTAGTCATTGGCACTCCAATTTCCTCTTCCGTTTCCCGAAGGGCTCCAGCTATATAATCCTTATCCGTCTCCTCCATTTTGCCGCCAGGAAAACTCATTTGACCCTTGTGTTTATCATCTGCATACTTACTCGCCCTCTGGGTAAATGCGATATGCCATTCTCCTTCTTTCGGAAAGAGCAATAGCAGCACTGCAGCCTCAGTAGCGCTTGCAGGCGTAGGTTTGAAGGGAGGTCGTGAGACATGCGCCATAGCATATTGCGCCTCAGGTCCCGGCAATTCTCCATCCAGCAATACTTGCAATTTATTCAACAATGAGTTGTCCATATTTTACTTTAAACAGTCTATTTTAATTTGTGTTTGGAGCCTACCCTTATATTTTAATCGCCGAAAAGGCGATTAAAATATAAGGGTCGCTACGATACAGAGCTCGCCATTCGGCTCGGCCACCTGCAAAGCCTCCCCTTCCTTCTAGGC
>CAYZUW010000317.1:0-5125 GCA_964481325.1 uncultured Saprospiraceae bacterium | reverse complement strand
ATCGCCAAAAGAGACATTTTATGGTTTCGTGAGTTTTCGGAGTGGACTCAATAGTAAATTATTAGCCCTTTTATTCATCTTTTAGCCTTTTTGCACGTTATAATTGAGAGAAGCAGGAGCATAAAATTGCTATCTTGTGAGGATATTTTAGTTAAACAATTATTCATTATCAACCATATGTTTTTTACAGAAGAGCACAATTTTTTCAGGAAGAGTTTCGCTGATTTTTTACAAAAAGAAGTAGTTCCTCATATTGACAAATGGGAAGAGACAGGGACGATTGATAGATTTATTTGGACCAAGTTTGGTGAAATGGGATACTTTGGTATCAATTATCCTGAGGCCTATGGAGGGATGGAAGCCGATTTGTTTTATACGGTTATATTTCTTGAAGAACTTCAAAAGGTGAATTCTGGTGGCTTCGCAGCGGCCATGTGGGCGCACGCTTATTTGGCCATGACCCACCTCAATGCGGAAGGCTCGGGAGCAATCAAAGAAAAGTATCTAAGAGCTAGTATCGAAGGAAAGATGATAGGCGCCTTGGCAATATCCGAACCATTTGGAGGGTCTGACGTGGCTGGTATGCGTACTACTGCTGTCAAAAAAGGAGATAAGTATATCATCAACGGGAGTAAGACTTTTATAACCAACGGAGTGTACAGTGATTATATAGTTCTCGCTGCAAAGACAGAGCCTGATGCAGGTAACAAAGGGATCAGTATATTTTTAGTGGATCGAGATACGCCAGGAGTAAGTGCTTCCAAATTAGACAAACTAGGATGGAGGGCCAGTGATACGGGCGAGATTGCTTTTGCAGACGTTGAGATTCCTGCCAGTAATTTGATGGGCGAAGAGGGCAAAGGATTCTTCTATATTATGCAGCATTTTGCTTTAGAGCGCCTTATCATGGGAGTCAATGCACATGCACGTGCCGAGCATGCTATCGAATATACTTTACAGTATATGTCTGAGCGGACTGCATTCGGAAAGCAAATAAATAAATTTCAAGCACTACGCCACAAGATGTCAGAACATCTAAGTGCAGTAGAAGTCAATAAGATATTTAACTACAACACGGTCTACCGCCTCAATAAGGGAGAATACGTGGTCAAGGAGGCAAGTATGTCCAAGTTGATGTCGACCAAGATGGCAGATGAGGCGATTTACGATTGCCTACAGATGTTGGGTGGATACGGCTATATGGAAGAGTATCCTCTCGCTCGTATGTTGCGCGATTCACGCCTAGGTCCTATAGGGGGAGGTACCTCAGAGATACTCAAAGAGATTATTTCCAAGATGGTTATCGATAAGAAAAGCTACAAGCCAAGTACAAAAGTGTAGTTTCTATATTTCTATTATTTGTTTTATTTGGGGCCATCCCTACTATATTGGAGCTGAAAAAGCTCCAATATAGTAGGGTCGCTATGTTTCGGGGCTCGACATTCGTCTCGGTACTTCGCTTGCCTATCGGCAGACTCGCACTACAGCTGTAGACGCATGAAAATATGCGTCTACAACTGTACCCCTGCACAGCGCTTGTCCAAAAATGTAGAGTACTTTACCTTAATCTATATTAAGTAGAAGACATACCTTTTACCTAAAGTTCCACTAATTTATTTTTTTTGATTATTTTTAGAAAAAAATAAAATCATGAAAACCTCTTTATTAAGTATGATTTTGATGTTGTGCGGCACCCTTTGTTTCGCACAGGAAAATATCATTTGGACCAATCCTCAAATTGCTAACATCCTTACCGGACAGTTCGACCCTGCGGACTATATGTCTGGAGAAGTGATAGATGACCCAACAGTAATCGCTAGAGAGTTAGACGAACGAATGGATCCTAAACATCTAAAAATTTATTTAGAGCAAATGTCTCTTTTTGAAAACCGAAATACGGGTTCTGATACCTTGAGTACTACTCGAGGGATTGGTGCAGCAAGAAATTGGGCGAGAGACATGTTTCAAGAATTTAGTGACGCAGAAGGAGGCAGAATGCAAGTTGGTTTTCTACAATTTGACCAAGAAATTTGCTCTATGGGTAGACATAAAAATATAGTCGCAGTCTTGCCTGGTTCTGGTCCACAATTTGACGAAAGTGTTTTGGTAGAAGCGCACTTTGATAGTCGTTGTGATACTGCATGTGATGGAGATTGCGAAGCGCACGGCATGGAAGACAACGGAAGTGGGTCTGCGGTGATTTTAGAATTGAGCAGAATTTTGTCTAAGTACTCTTTTAATCGTACCCTGATATTTATGTTGACTATAGGGGAGGAGCAAGGTCTATTAGGTGCAGAAGCCATGTCTTTATGGTGTCAGAATAATAATGTAAAACTGCAGGCTGTGTTGAACAATGATATTATAGGAGGAGTGATTTGTGGGGAAACAGCCTCCCCGCCAGGTTGCCCTAGCCTTAATCATGTGGACAGTACCAATGTACGTATTTATAGTAGAGGAGTGATGAATAGTCCAAATAAGCAATTGGCGCGGTGGACAAAATTACAGTATGAGGAAATGATAATGCCTATTGCAGATTATACAAATGTGATTAATATTCTTACCCCTGAAGACAGAGATGGTAGAGGAGGCGACCATATCCCATTTCCGTCAAAAGGATTTCCAGCATTACGATTTACTTCAGCCAATGAACATGGGGATGGTAATCCATCCCAACCAGATTATCATGATAGACAACATACTTCTACAGATCGCTTGGGAATTGATACCGACGGAGATAGCGTTTTAGATAGTTTCTTTGTTGATTTTAATTACCTCGCAAGAAACGGAGTGATAAATGGTATCTCATTGGCGATGGCTGGCTGCTCTCCCGTAGCACCTACTGATTTTACTATGGATGATATTCCTGGAGGATTTAGTTTTAGCATTGAGGATCCCAATGATGTTGGTAACTATAGGGTAGCTATCAAAGGTATTAACGGCAACGATTGGACAGAATTAAGAGATTTTGACCAAAGTGAAGGAGAAGTAACAGGATTACCATCAGGGTTTTATATCCTAAGCGCCTGCACTGTAGACGAAAACGGTATTGAAAGTTTATTTAGTAGAGAACGATTTATGAGTACAACTGGAACAACTACCTCTACCCAAGATTTACAGATTGAGAAATCCCTTGTACATTTGTTGCAGAATACACCAAACCCATTTGACGAGGCTACTATGATCAATGTAGTGGTGGAAGGAGAGCTAGTGTACAAAGAAGCTAGTATCCTGGTTCATAGTCTAGAAGGTAAAGAAATCAAAAGATTTCCTTTGGAGCTGAACCTAGGAATCAACGAAGTGTTATACAGCCACAACCATCATGGATTTGTGCCTGGCGTATATGCATATAGCTTGCTTATTGATGGACAAATTTTCGATACAAAAAAGATGATATATGCTTATTAGATCGCTTGTAGTTTTTAGTTTTTTACTTTTTTTAGGAGCCTGTGAAGAGAAAATTGTGGACAAGACGGCGACCAGTAAGGATAATACAAAACCTCCAGTGGCAACTGCGTCTATGGGTGAAAATGTTTCGGGCAAACTAGCCATCTATGAAAGTTTTGAAGAACTTGAACATATATTTCAAAATAAAAATGATACAACTTATATCATCAATTTTTGGGCAACCTGGTGTAAGCCCTGTGTAGCAGAATTACCTTACTTTGATTATTTGTACAAGGAATACAAAAATGACAAAGTGAAGATTATTTTAGTAAGCCTTGATTTTCCAAAACAAATAGAAACAAAGCTGATTCCTTTTATCGAAAAAAATAACGTACTCCCAGAAGTCAAGATGCTTAAAGATAGCGATATCAACAGCTGGGGTGAAAAGGTAAGTAAAGAATGGGATGGAGCCATCCCAATCACCTTGATATATAATAAAGATGAAAGAATATTCGTTTCAGGAGAATTACACGATTATGCTGACCTTAAAGATAAGGTAAGTCCATTAGTAGCATTAAATTAATATCAAAATTAAATCTAAAAACTATATTATTATGAATTTTATGAAGTATGCAACTTATGTAATTGTCATTATGTGCTTGATGGCTTTTTCAAATTGTAATTCTGGTTCTGCCTCTATAGATGGAGACAAGACTGAAATGACAAAAGGGAAAGACAAAAAAAATATGAAAGGCAAAAAAGCTAAGAAAAAAAGTGAAGATACAGCGCCAGTCTTAAAAGTAGGAGATGTTGCCCCTGATTTTAAATTGAAAGGAGTAGACGGCAAAGTAACTTCACTTGCTGATATGAAAGATGCAAAAGGGTATATTGTTACATTTACTTGTAACCACTGCCCATATTCAGTATTGTACGAGGATAGATTGATAGAACTGCATAACAAGATGTCAACAAAAGGATATCCAGTAGTTGCCATCAATCCTAATGACCCAGAGGCAGAACCTAAAGATAGCTTTGATGGAATGGTAGAAAGATCAAAAGAAAAAGGCTTTCCCTTTGCTTATCTATTTGATGATGGTCAAAAAATATATCCTCAGTACGGCGCATCTAGAACACCACATATATTTTTATTAGATGCAGATAGAAAGGTTAGATATATTGGAGCTATTGATGATAGCGCTAGAGATGCTGATAAGGTAAGCAAACGCTATGTAGAAATGGCTATTGAAGCACTTGAAAAAGGGGAAGATCCTACACCCAGCTTCACCAAAGCAATCGGATGTACTATTAAAACGAAAGCTTAAGAATCCTTAATAAGAATAAAAAAAGCCTTGTTCAAATTATTGAACAGGGCTTTTATGTTTTTATTACTAGTATTATTTACCTCACCGTGATAATTTTTAGAAAAGAAACGAGCTTACCGTTTTTACAGAATTAGCAATAGAGTTCCTAAAGCTAAAGTTTAAGAACGGCTTGAAGTTGTAGTTTAAAGCAATTTTCATCAATTGAATCGGAAATTGTACAGCGTCTTTTAAGGTTATCTTAGAACCTTCGACCTCTGTCCATTTTTGTAAAGAAACTTCCTTAAATTTATTAAGCATATTGTTCTTCCCGTATTTATTTCTCATTCTCATCAACAACTCTATGTCGAACAACCACTTTGAGATAAAAGCCTTTTTGAATAAAGTATTTGCTGTATTACGGGTAAATACTTTTGCACCAC
>CAYZUW010000316.1:0-5133 GCA_964481325.1 uncultured Saprospiraceae bacterium | reverse complement strand
CTCGGTACCGCTTCCATACTTCCAGCGGCACGACTCCTTGCTTTCCTTTCGCTAAAGCTACAGTCTCTCCAGTCGTCCCTTCCATATCCCTCTCGCAAAAAAAATAAATGTAAATTAAGGTGCTTTCTCTATAGAGAAGTATAAAGCGATTTTTAAGGAATGATAATTCTCTATACTATAGAATGACAATTTATTACTAAGTCTACTCCAGAAACTAGCGGATTGCAAAAAACGGGCTATTTTGGATGAGGTTTTTCTTTTTTATAACAAAGGGGCAGGGCATCAATATTTGCCCGTTTTAGACTTGCTCTCATCATCCTATACTTCCTTAAAAAAGAAAACCATAGCTTAAGGCTATGCCTTGCTTTTGCAAGTCGTCTAGAACAATAATAGCTACGTCTAAACTGAGCACTTATAGCACCCTCTGCCCCTCAGTGATGCCTGAGCATCAGTGGATTGAGAAAATGAAAATATCGTCAAAAGAGACATTTTGGGGTTTCTTGAGTTTTCGGGGCAGACTCATTACTTATTTGCAAAATGATATATTGAAAGGACTGAATTAACGATTACTTAGACTCCAGAATCTAATACGAAAAAAACATATCGCTACTCTATCACAGTCAGAGTAACTTATAGCGCATTCAAGTGCAAATATGAAGGCTAGCAATAAATGTATCTATATAAGTAGTGGAATATAAATTTAGAAAGAAAGATTCGAATTGAATCGTATATAGCGTTTAATTCTGCTTGAGGGAATCAGGATGCACATCTACTTTTCTTTTTTCAGAAGAAATCAACTCTCCTTGCATTTTACGCTCTTCTTTAATCTTTTCTCTACGCGCGATCAATTCTTCTAACAAAGGCTTGACGTCAAGCTGGGATTTATTTAAGTTTCTATGATATGTTGTAATCACAAATCTGACCATATCCTCTGGATGATAAATACCGAGATTATTCAGATATACAGAAAAACGAGACCCCTCACGAAAGCCATAGTTATAACTAATCCATCTACCAAAACTAAAATAAAGTTTTTCGACCGCCACATCTTCAGGAACAGACTTGAATTTATCTTGAGAAGGCTTCTCAATCAGTTTGTTGAACTGAACAAATGCATCAGTTAAATCTTTTGGAATGTAAACACCGTCTAGATACTGTTGAGTTATTCGCTTTTGGTAACGTTGCTCAGGGCTCATACCCTTTTTAGCTGGTCTGCTTTGACCAAAAATATGCATTGAAAAACAACATAAAAACACTATAAAAAAAAGCCTTGATTTCACCATTGTACCTATTATAAACAGCTTAATAACTGCAAATAAACGACCAATATTTCATACCATGTATTAAATACTGTTAAATAAATGCTACAGGCGGATAGAACCAGCGTCACACAAGGTTAGAAAGGTCAGTCCGCTCCTACAACTCATGAACCCTAAAATGTTTCTTTTGGGATACTTCTCCTTTTTTCAATCCACTGGTATTCAGGCATCTTGAAGGGACAAGGCCTCAATAATTGCCAGATTTAGACTTGCGCTCATTGCTCTATACCCCCTTGAAAAAGTGCGCCATAGCACAAAAGCTATGCCTTGCTTTTTTGATTCGTCCAGAACAAGCATAGCTGTCTCTATATTAGACACTTATAAATGCCTTGTCCCTGAATCTCAAAAAGAACAAATATGATCCAAAATATTCCATTTTTTGGAATCCACTGGTTCTCGGAGTGGACTCAAGCATTGTGTTTCAAATCACAAAAATAAGCTTAAGCCATCACTTGTTATTACAGACAAAAACCAATTTGTAAATCATCAATACTAAACTACACTATGAATCATCATTACAGAAGAAGTAAACATTGCTCTTAATCAGTCCCTATACTAAAGTTTTACAACCTTATGCGTTTCAAGTCCAGTGGCAGTCTGTATAATAAAATAATACAAACCACTTGTCATATCATCCATGTCAATGCTGTGTCGAGAAATTTGACCATTGATTGGGTATAAACCAATTAGTTGTCCAGCACTATTATACAACTTGATTTCACTTACTTCTATCGGGCTTCCTGTCATAAAATTAATTTGACTAGAAACTGGATTTGGAGCAATAGTAAATGAATTGACATCTACTATATCTCTTGTGCTTGTTGTTGTTTCTGTAGAGAAAACTTCTATCCTAATAACACTGGCATCATCACAACCTGACGCCCCCCTTACAAGTAAACTGGTATAGTAAACTCCTGGTTCTGTATAGGTGTGTGATGGTTCTTCTTCTGTACTTGTATTTCCATCTCCAAAATCCCAAAAATAAGATACGCCATTTATAGAATTATTTGTAAAGCTAACGGACTGATTATCATCTAAATCAACAAGACTGATATCCGCATCAAAAATAGCAGTTGGACCATCCTCTGTATTAGGATAAGAGTTTACCTCCACAGGAATTCTTCCACAAAAATCTGAATATTCAACCTGAAAATTAAAGAAATTCTTAATACTGTTTTGTCCACCAAATTCATCTCCAGTTATAGTGAGACTTCCTTCTATATCTGAATAAGGATAGTTTGCTCCATTATTTAGACTTCCTAACTCTATGACACCATCTTTGTAAAGCATTCTATAGTTTACGCCTTGAGAAAGATTAATACTAACCTCAACAGTTTGCCAACCACTACCGTCAGATCTAACTAATTCACTTTCTATTTGCTCTCCTCTTCCATTTTCAACACCTATAAAAATATTACCTGGACTCTCTGAATAAAAATCTAAAGCTGTAATACGTGACGGTTCATTTACATCGAAAGTTACGCCTTCGGTTCTACTATTGCTCAAGTTTAATTCCGCAGGATTGACACGACCTATACCTGCATTTCCTAATCTAACCAAATCACCATAAATAATAGTTCGTCCTTCAGGAACAGCCAAAGTAAATTGAGTCCCTTCCCCTATTAAATTTCCACCTTCTGGGCTATCATACCACTTGACTACTCCATCTCCGTCAAATTCCGTCTTGACTAAAGTTTCTGATTCTCTACATGTATTTTGATCTTCAATTTCCAAATTTAAAAGCTGCATTCTTTCAGAAAAAACTACATCACTAGAAGAAGAATTATTCAATACTCTTTCATCAACCATTCCGTTTGGTTGAGAAAGTACTACTTCTATATTATGAGTTCCTGATGAGAAAGATGATCGTTCGAGAGGAATAGAGGAAATTTCATTTGGTCCCAAAATTCCTGTCCAAGTTAAGCTCAAATCATCATCTAAGGCACCGTCTATATAGACACTAATATCCAAGCTACGAAGGGTATCAGAATTGTTATTTAAAAATGAAAAAGTTCCTGATAAAGCGCTATTACACTCTATAGGATCTGTATCTAAACCTAAAGCCATCACATCAAAATCTGAGGAAATAGCAGGTTGCGGCTCGAACCCTTCAGCAATCATATATTGATAGGCAGCGTACACATCTATCAGACCCGCGCCATAAGTATTATCTTCACCTGGCTCTCCTAAATCCTTACAAGATCGATACAGAGCCATTTTCAATTCTCTAGAAGTGGCATTTGGAAAAGCTTGTTTCAACACAATGATAGATCCCGCCACGTGAGGCGATGCCATTGAAGTTCCAGACCTGTTGATATACTCATTGTCAAGATCTGCAGAACGCACATTGTCACCAGGCGCAGATACTTCTGGCTTGATGAGTAATGAACCTTCACCACCGCATACAGAAGGTCCTCGGCTAGAAAATCCAGAAACTACTATGTTTGTAGCATTTGCATTTACAGAAGCAACACTAAAAGTATTAACCAAATCAACATTTACACTTTTTGGTGCAGTAATGGTTTCTGGACCAGGGCCAGCATTTCCTGCACTAAAAACTACTGCGACGCCAGCCGCCTCTACAGCCGTTAATACATCGACATAAATATTATTGCATGGTGAATTTTGCACTGAAGGATCCCACCAACTATTATTTATTACATCTGCCATATCTTCAGATGTATCTAAATTGCCATCAGGATTAGTTGACCATTCAAACATACCCACATTACTCTGCGTACCTCCTGAGCAAAGATTAGCAGAACCCATCCATTGTGCATCAAATGCAACTCCTATAGTATCTCTAGATGAAACATCTAGCCCCATTAGAATCCCTAAGACGTGGGATCCATGACCTCCACATTGAAAAGGACTTTCACTCTGGCCTTCATATGCAAACCAGCCTTCATTATCCGAATTTGTATTCCCTCTATATCTATTCGCAAAGGCTCTATGTGAAGGATCTACTCCAGTATCCGCTACTAAAGCCAACTGACCATAACCAGTATATCCCATTTCCCACATGGGTCTAACATTAATGGCTTCAAGTCCATTTTCAACACCATCCGGCACAACAGTCGCTGGGCCTTCTTCAATGGTCGCTTCTAATTCTAACTCACCATCCAGACCTATAAATTCTATTCTATCATCATTACTTAATGCTGCAATGGCCTCTTCATTCGCGGTTAAAAATACCACATTAGCAATCCAATAAGAATTTATTGTTTCTTCAAGTACCCCATTATGTTTTTTCATGTCATCTATAAGCAGTGCTTGTGAAGAGCTTGCTTTTGTTTGCAAAGCCGTTAGCACTGTCTTCAATCTTACTTCAGGACTTACTCTAGCTGCAGTGAGCTGACGATCAAGGCTTTCTACATCAACTTTATCCTCTAGAATAACATAAATTTCGAAATTAGTTTCGCTCTTATCTTCTATCTCCTCAATGAGTGCGTTATCGATAGTACTATAATTCAAATCTTGGCTGTAAACCAGATTAAAACAAAAAACAAAAGAAATAAAAATAAGGATTCGAATATTCATATTGGTTTGTATTTGATTAGTGTTATATTGATGTAAATTACACTTTTATGGAAATTAATAAGAACTAAACCATAGTAATCATTAGTTAGGTGACAGATAACAAAAAAAGTTAGTTATTTCTTGTATAACCAAAAACTTTTTCCTCTCAGATAGCACATGGGAATTGGAGGACAATATCAATATTTTTGAAGATTCGCTTAAGATACTGATCTTACTCTTACATTACATTCTTACACATTAACCATTGTTCACTCATAGAAGTTCAGAATCTATA
>CAYZUW010000315.1:0-5138 GCA_964481325.1 uncultured Saprospiraceae bacterium | reverse complement strand
AAAGTTCCTGTGAATCTTTACTTTGCCGGCGAGAGGTTTTTGAATTCCTCTTTTTCTTGAGGTCTGATAACGCATATCACATGGTCATGCTCCAACTGATCTATTGCATGCAAAAGTTCTTTGCAAAACACATGGATACCCGCATATTGGGTATCCAAAGGATCAGCTAAAAAGGCCATTTTCATTTACTTATCTTTGAATATAGTTTGATATAAAGATAAATAATTATCCACAGTATCTTTCAATTTAAACTTTTTAAAGGGCGTTTCTTGCCAATCGTTTCGCAGTGCTTTGTGCATTGCTCGTACTAATGCATTGGAGTTTAAGGCTTCCATTTCAATATATTTCCCACTGATTACTTCAGCAAGGGCACCTTTGCTAGATGAAATGATAGGTGTGCCAATAGCCATGGATTCTATAGCCGCAAAACAAAAACCTTCACTATAAGAAGGGATCACAATGGCACTACTCTGCGCTATCTCTTTTTTCAATTCAGTAAAAAGCAGGTTGTGCTTAATGATTAAATTTTCTCTAATCCCTAATTGATCTATGATATTTTGTATTTCTTTGAGAAATGGAGCAGGTTGTGTAGGTATGATAAGCTTAAAATGAGCTTCAACATTTGATTTTATTAATACTTCAATTGCTTGTAAATATATTTCAATTCCTTTTGACATACCCAATCTGCCGAAGAAGGTAAAGGTGAATTGATCTGAATCGGGTTGATGTTTGTCTTGACTAAACTCTGCATAGTCTATCCCATTGTAAATCATGGTGGTTTGCTTCGGATCCACCCCATTATCGATCAATGCATCTTGCGTATACTGAGACACCCCAACAAATTTGTAAAAATGCAAGCGCAGTAGTATCTGCTCAAACAAATGGTGAAGGCGAGCTCCAAATTTGGACATAAATGGGAGTTGGAACCAAAGGTCTCCCCAAACTTCGTGAAATGTAATAATAATTTTTTTATTCCTCAGTTTCCCAGCTAGCCAAGCTGGCATTGCTGCATTATAAGATGTAGTATGAATAAGGTCACAAGATTTCGATAATCTGAAGGCGGCAAAAAAAGCAAAAAAAGTAAAGAAGTACCTGTTTGAATATTTTTTACGGTGCACGATGATGTTCCCATTTTTCTCCAATCTTTCATCTCCATCATTTTTTAAGGTAGTCAAAATGAATACTTCGTGATTTTCCTTAGAGAGTGCTTCGGCAAGATTCTTAAATAAGGTTTCTACTACTCCGATATGAGGATAGTAGTTTTCAAGAACGAATAGGATTTTCATCCTACTTTCGTTTTTTTATTTTTTTTTAAGGAGATAGGAGGATTTTTTTTCTCTGCTTCTTCTTGTTTATTCTTTTCATCAATTGCAATCTTTCTGACAAGGTCTGTCATCTGATGTTCTAGTTTTTCAATAGTGGAAGAAAGATAGAAAACAAATAAGAAAAGCAGCGCTATAGAGACGAATATTACAGCAGTAACGTTACTTCGAAAACCAAGTACATAGGCAAGCTTCATGGATACTGGATTAGGAATAATTGCCATCAAGGTGATAGACATCCAAAATAAGATCCAAACCACCATGGCCACAAAGGTTCTCTTCCTCCTCATGTACTGAACCACCGTTCTGTAGATAAAAAAGATGCCTATGATAGGCGCTAACCATTGATAGATTTCAAGCTGTATAGGAAGTGATATTAAAAATTCCAATGTCTATATTCTATAATCGTGTGTTACGAATCCCTTGATTCCTTAAAATAGTAAAAACCGTGAACTCAAAAGTAGTCTCTTAGTGAGTATAATAGAGGATTAAACACAAGTTATATAATTAATTGTTGAGGTGCTGAAAAAGAAACAACAAAATGGAAATATTTTCACCTGATCTTACTCAACAGGTCAATAATTTCAGCATTATTTTTTGATTCAGCAAGGTTTAGGATACTATCAAGCTCTTCTTTGCTTGCCTTTTCAAGAGATTTTTCCATTAATAAACCATTGACCCAATCCGCTCTTTCAAACTCTACTGCCCACATAATCAATGACTTATTGCCTGTTTTTTGATCAAAAGCAATATTGCGTTTAGACAGCACAGGTAGAATTGCCACTGATCCTTTTTCAATAGCTTTGACAATCGGGGAGATTCCATCTTTTCCTCCAAAAAAAGGATTTGCTCCAAACTTTAACAATAAATCCATCATTTTGGGGTCTTTATAAGCCAAAAATTGCGGGGAAAAGGATTGTTCAGGCTTATTTAGTTTATCCGACACTTTGCCTTCTTTCTTCAAAGTCTTTTCAAGCAAATCGTACATTTTATGCTGAACGCAGGCATTTAAAAGTGGATAATTTCCAGATTCGTCCATTAAGAATAAGCTTCCCCCTTTTTCATGCAAGTAAATGGCTAATTTCTCTTTACCAGCTTCAATAGCTAGTTGCATAGGGTTTTCTCCATTCTCGAAGATATTCAGGTCTTCCACCTGCGATGCAAATGCTTTTACGGCAGATGAATCTTTTGCTTTTATAGCGGCTATTAAGGCCTTCATTGAGCTACCGTATTCAGCATATTTGCTTTGTAGCATTTCGTCATCTTTTTTCTTTACTGCCGCATCGTACTTTTCAGCTAAGTCCGGAGATTCAGCAAGCGTTTTATTTAGCTTATTTGCTTTTACATTTTTTGCTCTTTCTTTCAAAGCTAAATGAGTAGCTCGATCTCGTTCTAACTGCATTTTTTTCAAATACACCTCATCATTAGTTAAGATGGCATGGATATTCTTATACCCATTTTCTTTAGCCAAATGGACAGCGGTCTTGCCATCCAAATTTGGAAAAATAGGGCTTGCGCCTTTATCCAAAAGTAGTCGCACTATATTTTCATTTTCCCAAAATGTTGCTTTATACAGTGCAGTTTCGCCGTCTTTAGCACGGACATCTGGATTGGCTTTATAAGACAGCAGCATTCCTACAATCAATTCATTGTTATTTTCTACAGCGATAGGAAGGGCTAATCTTTCTAGACCATCCGGTTTATTAGGGTTCACCCAGGCATTTAGAGATTCTGCTACCGCCATAGGATCACTATTAGATACGGCTGAGATCAAATCAGCATTTTCCAATTTAAATTTATCAACAAGGGAATTTCCCCCTTTCCTCAAATTTTGGTCAACTATTTTGTAGAATGCTTTTATATCCATTGATAGATTTAATTCTTTTAAATTTGTATGCTGTAATGCCTACTAAATCATTGATAAAAATAAAAAAAGATTTACTTACTATGATTAGAGAATCAAAGATAAAGAATTTTAATCCTAACGGCGTCGGTCTGAACAATGGCCATTTTATTGGACTTCCATTTGAGCGAGAAGACGCACAAATAATCCTAATTCCTGTGCCCTGGGATTTGACTGTTTCTTCTGGCGATGGAACACATAGTGCGCCACAGAATATTCTCAATTCTTCTTATCAATTAGACCTATACGATGAATATGTAAAGGACGCTTGGAAAATAGGCATTTACTTTGAAGAAATGGATAAGCAATTACTTACCCAAAATAACCAACTAAGACCAATCGCAGAAAGCTATATCCTTGCCTTAGAAAGTCAGGAAGAAATTTCTGAAGAATTAACAGCTGAAATCGCAAATATCAACCTCGCCTGTAAGGAAATGCTTGATAAAGTAGAAGCACAATGCATTTCGGTCTTGGATGCATCAAAGATGTTTGGTCTCATCGGAGGAGATCATTCTGTGGCTCTTGCTGGGATAAATGCATGTGCAAATTCGTATGATTCCTTTGGGATACTCCAAATAGATGCACACATGGACTTGAGACATGCTTATGAAGGATTTACTTATTCTCACGCTTCCATTTTTTATAATGCTATCCAAAAAAAGTCTATCAGTCAGTTGGTTCAGGTAGGAATACGCGATTACTGTCAGGAAGAAGTAGACTTCGTAAATGAACACAGTGTACGTATAAAGCTTTTCTCGGACAATCATATTCAAGAGGCCTTACTTGAAGGTCAAAGTTTTAAGGAAATTTGCTCCTCTATTGTCGAGTCATTGCCTCACTATGTATATGTCAGTTTTGACATAGATGGTTTGATGCCCACCAATTGTCCAAATACGGGTACTCCAGTACCAGGAGGGCTCACTTTTACTCAAGCTAAGTATTTGCTAAAGCAATTAGTGGAAAGTGGACGCAAAATTATAGGTTTTGATCTCTGTGAAGTAGCTGGAGTAGGTAACTTCTACGATGGTAACGTAGGGGCAAGAATAGCCTACTTATTATGTAATTATATGGCCAAAAGCCAAGGGGTTTCCTAAACTAGTATGTAAGCCCAACGCGAATCGTAGGTCAATTATCCTTAATAATATGCAGATTTAAAAAGGATTAACATTTAAATTATAATCCACTTTAGTTTGAGAAAAGGATTTTTGTATCTTAGGAGCTAAGTTGACATAATGAAATTACCAATATCTACATTTACCATCCTGTTTTGCTTTTTTAGCATCTTTATCTACAGTTCTCTTGGGGCTCAGCTTTCGCTAAACATGTTCAAAGCGGACATCTCTTGCAATGGAATTGCTGATGGTAATGCTGGGGTAGAAGTTTCAGGAGGTACTCCTCCTTACACCTACAAATGGTCAACAGGAGCAGAAACGTCTACCATCGGAAATATCGGTCCTGGTACTTACACCGTCACAGTAACAGATAGTAATGAAATCGAAGCACAAAATGGAGTAAATCTAGCAGATATAAGCCCAGTTGCGATAGAATTGATAGTCACCGATGGCACCTGTGGAAACAAAGGTATAATAGAAGCTATCGTTACAGGAGGTATCGGTCCTTTTCAGTACGCATGGAGTACAGGATCTTTTCAAACTAGCATACAGGATTTAGAAGAGGGGGAATACTCTTTAACAGTTACGGACAGAGGAAGCTGTGACATTTCAGAAAGCACCTCCGTTTTAGTCTATGGTGAAGGACTACAATTAAGTGAAGAATTCACAAACCCTACATGCACTGAAGCCTCTGATGGTAAAATATCAATTAGCCAAACCGGAGGACAAGACCCCATAGAATATTTGTGGAATGATGGATAGCAAGGCAGCTCTAGCGAAAATCTTAAAGCCGGAAGCTAG
>CAYZUW010000314.1:0-5145 GCA_964481325.1 uncultured Saprospiraceae bacterium | reverse complement strand
GCGTATGCTCACAGAGGGGGCAAAAATCATAGATGTAGGGGCGATGTCTTCTCGTCCAGGAGCAGAGATGTTGACGGCGGAGGAAGAGACCAAGAGATTGTTACCAGTGATTAAAAGTTTGACGAAAACGTTTCCAAAGGCTATCCTTGCCGTGGATACTTTTCGAGCGGAGACGGCGCGTCACTGTGTGCAAGAAGGCGCTGCCATGATCAATGATATCAGCGGTGGCGCATTGGATGATAAGATGTACGAAACGGTCGCTGCACTACATTATATCCCTTACGTGCTGATGCACATGAAAGGCACTCCGCAGACGATGCAGAAAGATCCAACCTACGAGGATGTAAGTCTAGAAGTCTTGGATTTCTTTATAGCCAAGTCTACAGAACTGGTTGCACATGGGGTCAAGGATGTGATCTTGGATCCAGGTTTTGGGTTTGGGAAGACAGTCGATCACAATTACGAATTGCTGCAAAAAATGCATGTTTTTAAAATGCTAGATTGGCCCATACTGGCAGGACTCTCGCGCAAATCTATGATCTACAAAGTGCTAGACGTCACTCCAGAGGAGGCGTTGAATGGTACTTCTGTGCTAAATATGGCAGCCCTACAACAAGGGGCGAAAATATTGCGCGTACATGATGTAGCGCCTGCCCGAGAAACGATAAAATTATTTCTACAACTTGATAAACATATTCCAAAATCAGAACTCATCTCCTTATGAAAAAGAAAATTACCATTGGATTTATTTTTGTCTTTTGCATGGGTATGCTGCAAGCGCAAAAAACATATCTGCACTGCGGAAAACTCTTCACAGCTGAAAATAATAATGTCCAAAATGAAGCTACGATTGTCGTCGAGGACAATAAAATTATCGACGTGCTCAAGGGTTACCAAGAGCCAACAGAAACAGATGCGCTTAGCGTAGATCTTAAAAACCATACCGTGATGCCTGGGCTGCATGACATGCACGTGCATATAGAAGGTCAGTCTAGCCCGAAGCGATATGAAGAGGGTTTTAGACTCAATGAAGCGGACGTGGCGCTTAGGGCAACAACCTACTGCCAAAAAACCTTGATGGCTGGATTCACTTCAGTACGAGATCTAGGGGGGACGGGTGTAAATGTGTCTCTGGGTAATGCCGTGGCGAAAGGACATATCGTCGGTCCTAGAATCCTGACAGCCGAAAAATCTATCGCTACTACAGGTGGGCATGCAGATCCGACCAACGGTTTGCGTAAAGATCTCAAAGGTGATCCAGGCCCTAAAGAAGGGGTTATCAATTCGCCAGAAGAAGCGCGAAAGGCGGTGCGCCAGCGCTATAAAAACGGTGCCGACTGCATCAAGATTACAGCGACGGGTGGCGTATTGAGTGTAGCGAAAGATGGCCAAGGCCCTCAATTCTCGCAGGAGGAGGCGGACGCTATTGTCGCAGCTGCCAAAGAGTATGGCTATGTCACCGCTGCGCATGCACACGGAGCTGAAGGTATGAAGCGCGCCGTACAAGCTGGGATTACTACTATCGAACATGGTACGAAAATGAATGAAGAAGTTATGGCTTTAATGATTCAAAAAGGCACCTATTTGGTGCCGACTATTTCTGCTGGAAAGTATGTAGAAGAGAAGGCAAAAATACCAGGTTTCTTCCCTGAAGTAATCGTCCCTAAGGCATTGGAAATGGGGCCATTAATCCAAGACACTTTTGGAAAAGCCTATAAACGTGGAGTGAATATTTGTTTTGGAACGGACGCGGGTGTGTTTCCGCACGGTGAGAATGCAAAAGAATTTATATACATGGTAGAAGCTGGAATGCCTGAGATAGAAGCAATCATTTCAGCGACTCGAGTACCTGCAGAAATAATGGGTACCATCGATAACTTAGGTACCATTACGAAAGGAAAGTTCGCAGACATCATTGCAGTACCTGGCGACCCTACGCAAGAAATCGAAGTGATGACGCAAGTACAATTCGTCATGAAAAATGGTGTCGTCTATAAGTCCGCAACCAACTAGTAGATGCCCCTAATAGAAGATCTAGATTATGCGCCGAGTGGGATGTACCGCTCGGCGCATTTCAATACTATAGTCACTGCCCTTTGTCGCCGCGTCAAAGCGCCTATGCTGACGCGTCAACGGATTACGCTACGAGATGGAGATTTTATAGATTTGGATACCCATTTACAGGGGCGTCCTACGGTCGCGGTGATGGTGCATGGTTTAGAAGGAGATGGCTATCGACCCTATATGCTCGGGATGGCGAAGGCCTTGCAAGGCATTGGTCTTGATACCATAAACGTCAATCTGCGGGGCTGCAGCGGGGAGTGCAATCACTTGCTCACGTCTTATCATTCTGGAAGTACAGATGATCTACAAGAAGTACTTGACTACGTGCTACATGAGTATGACTACCAGCAATTGGTCTTGGTTGGTTTTTCTTTAGGTGGCAATATAGTTTTGAAGTACACGGGGGATCTAGCCGATCAGATAGACGAGCGCATCAAAGTCAGTGTAGGCGTTTCTGTTCCTTGCGACTTGAAGTCTTGCGCCGACAGCATCAAAGAGCCTAGAAATTTTATTTACATGCGCCGATTTATTCACAATCTGCGTGATAAGGTGAGGGCTAAAAAACATCTCCTCCCACCTGACATGGATTTTGAGCATCTAATGACTGCCAAAAATTTTCACGAATTCGATCATTGGTTTACCGCTCCTGTGCATGGCTTCAAAAGTGCGGAGCATTACTGGGAGACTTGTAGTAGTAAGCCTGGTTTAGATAAGGTAGCGATTCCAACGCTACTACTCAATGCGCGTGACGATTCCTTCTTAGGAGACGAGTGTTATCCAGAAGAGATGGCTCGTTCGCATTCCCTTTTTTATATGATGGCGCCGAAGCATGGAGGCCATGTTGGTTTTTCTGGCGACAATCGGAAAGGTATGTTATGGTCAGAATATCAAGTTGCGAAATTTGTGAGAGAGCACGCTCTGCGATAGATACCCTATTTGGGGGTATGTGCATATTTGCATGGTTGTAGCTAATGTATTAGTTTACTTGTGTCATAAATTGAGTTTACTCCTGACTTAGTAATAAGATTATGCTAATTTGAGCACATCAGAATACACTCCACGCGCTGTTACAATCGGACCTGCACCCTTTCCTTGAATGATGATGGGTTGTTTCTGATAGCTTTCTGTAAACACTTCAAAGTAGTTGTCTGCATTCTTAATGTGTGCTAAAGAATCTGATTTGTTTACGGCTATTAATTTCACGGCAAGTGTTTTTTCATTCACGTTTAGTTCAGCAACATATCTAAGCACTTCATCGTCTTTAATGGAATCCTTGATAGAGATGTAATGACTGTTTAAATCCTCCTCCTTCGAATTAAATTGATGTATAGACTCTAAGGTTCTTAATGGTGAGGGGATTAAATTTTCTGCATCCACGTCATCTAGACTTGCTTTAAAGCCTATTTCTCTTGCAAGTATTACTAATTTTTTAGCAACATCCATTCCTGTTAAATCAATTCTTGGATCGGGTTCGGCATATCCTAGATCTATGGCTTTATTGATGTGATGACTTATAGGTTTATCATGTACAGAAAAGTGGTTAAATCTAGATTGTGATTGTAATCCACATATACAAAAGGCAATTTTGTAGCATAGTTTCCGAACAGAAATGCAATGGAGCCATCTATGGCAGCATCTTCCCAACCTGTGAAGTAGTTGAAGGCAATAGCTGTGTCTTGGACAAAGAAGTTCTTAGGATACCTTATTTCATAGTTGTTTTCTTCATACTGAATTTGATTACTTTGATTTGCGATTAGCTTCATGAAGCCGTAGCTTCCCTCATCCAATAAATGATATTCTGGGTCAAAATTTATTCTAAGGGTGTCTTGAGCATTTGGTGCTCCAGCGGAGCGACCTGTATGCATTCATAAAGTAAATCTTATCGCTCAGGATAACCATAATATAAGCGGCAAGATCCTCGGACAAAGGATGGACAGGGCGAGCCTTCTAAGGCTCGGTCTCGACTTTTTCAGTCGGGACGAGAGCGGAGCGGACCCCGAAACAGCCTGGTCCCGATTTTTCATCGGGATGGCCCCAAAATATTTTAATGATAAGAATTGTCCTGATCTAGATAGTGTTGGCTCTATTCAAGTTTTGTACATTTGCGGAAAATCTGAGACAATGAAAAAATATTTGGATCTGCTGTCGCACATCATGGAGAAGGGAGCGGACAAATCTGATCGCACGGGTACAGGTACTAGATCTGTCTTTGGCTATCAGATGCGTTTTGACTTAGAGGAAGGTTTTCCGATGGTAACGACTAAGAAGGTGCACTGGAAATCAGTTGTGCATGAGTTGCTGTGGTTTTTGAAAGGGGATACGAATGTGAAGTATTTGCAAGAGAATGGAGTGCGCATCTGGAATGAGTGGGCAGATGAGGATGGCGAATTGGGCCCTGTGTACGGGCAACAGTGGCGTGCTTGGGCATGTGAGGATGGCAGTGTGATTGATCAAATCGCGCAAGTGGTGGAAACGATCAAGTCGAATCCTGATTCACGTCGAATCATCGTGAACGCATGGAATGTAGGTGATCTGCCGAAAATGGCATTGAGTCCGTGTCATTGTTTGTTTCAATTTTATGTGGCAAATGGCAAATTGAGTTGTCAGCTGTATCAGCGTTCTGCGGATGTATTTCTAGGGGTGCCTTTCAATATAGCGTCCTATACCTTGTTAACTATGATGATAGCGCAGGCTTGTGATCTAGGGTATGGAGAGTTTGTGCATAGCTTTGGCGACGTGCACTTATATAATAATCATATCGAACAAGCGAAGCTTCAATTGTCGAGAGATCCGC
Source organism: uncultured Saprospiraceae bacterium (assembly GCA_964481325.1). Taxonomy (GTDB): domain Bacteria; phylum Bacteroidota; class Bacteroidia; order Chitinophagales; family Saprospiraceae; genus JALZVN01. The sequence goes on along the minus strand of CAYZUW010000314.1, from coordinate 287 downwards.
TGCCATTGCCGACCGTAAAAATCAATCCAGCCAAAAAAGATATTAACAATTTTGTCTACGAAGACTTTGAGTTGGTTGATTATCAACATCACCCTCACATAAAAGCACCCGTAGCGGTGTGATAACAAGCTGAATTGCAAACATATACAAGTAATCTGCGTAAGGGAATAAAAAGGGGGAAAAATGATTGCGATGCGCTATTTAGAAATAGTCTAAATAAGTTAGCTAATTAGTATCATATTGGTTAAGATTCGTATGAGTTATATATTTGCGCTGACAAATATATG
>CAYZUW010000313.1:0-5152 GCA_964481325.1 uncultured Saprospiraceae bacterium | reverse complement strand
GCGCCACCTCCTGCAGCGGCGCTATATGACTCGTCCATCAAACCAAAAATAGTATAGATATAATCTGAAAAAGTTTGCTTCAATCTACCTAGCGTATCGCTTGTCAAATCCGTGAAAGACAAGTGTCCCTCTTTTAGACCGTTGATCTTAGGAACCAATTCGAACAAGCGAGCCATAGCCATGGGCGTATTGAAATCATTGCTCATGTCTTTGTGCGTGTTGTCGATCAACTGATTGATTTCCGTATCCAAGTCTGCTGCTGAGCCACCACCTGGATGGGTAAAGTTTTGTAATATCTTTTGTGCTTCCATCAACCGACGGTATCCCTTCTCGGCAGCAACCAAGGCCTCATCGGTCAAGTCAAGCGTACTTCTGTAATGCGACTGAAGCATGAAGAAACGAATCGCCATCGGGCTAAAGCCTTTGGAAATATTTGGATTGTCTCCAGTGAATAATTCTTCTGGCGTGATAGAGTTGCTCACTCCCGTTTCTGGGTCGATAGATTTTGACATTTTCTTGCCGTTCATCAAGAGCATATTGGCGTGCATCCAAATGTTGGCGGGTTGGCATCCACATGCTCCATAGTTTTGCGCTATCTCATTTTCGTGGTGCGGAAATTTTAAATCGTTTCCACCGCCGTGGATATCGAAAGTCTTGCCCAAGTATTTTGTACTCATCGCGGAGCACTCTAGGTGCCAACCTGGGAAGCCAACTGACCAAGGCGAATTCCATCGCATGATATGGCTTTCGTCCGCTTTGATCCAAATGGCAAAATCTGCTGGATTATTTTTTTCGTCTTGTTTGTTGAGATCACGTGTCTCTATCATCAAGTCTTCGAGGATACGCCCCGAGAGCTTTCCGTAGACTTTCTTGTCTTCTGCAAATTTGATGGTGTCAAAGTAGACAGATCCGTTTTTTTCGTAGCCATAGCCATTGTCAATAATGGACTGAACCATTTCTATTTGCTCTATGATGTGTCCTGTAGCGCGAGGCTCTATGCTTGGTGCTTCGGTATTGAATATACGCATCATGTCATGAAACCCTATGGTGTAGCGCTGCACTACTTCCATAGGTTCGACTTGCTCTAGTCTAGCCTTCTTAGAAATCTTATCTTCCGCACCTGTATCCGCATCTCCTTCTAAGTGTCCAACATCCGTGATGTTTCGCACATACCTCACTCTATACCCAACATATTTTAGATAGCGATAAATAACATCAAAGCTGACGAAGGTACGGCAGTTTCCGAGGTGCACATCGCTATATACCGTAGGACCACATACATACATGCCTACATAGCCTTCATTGATGGGCGTAAACTTCTCTTTTTCGCTACTAAGTGTGTTATATATTACTAGATCTTTATTCATGATTGCAAAAGTAAATTATTTATTAAACAAATGTGTTTGGTATGAGCATTCTAGTTGCTTGAAATATCAAAATGACAATGGATAGGGTAATGATCTGAGAAATCTACCTTAGAACAGGTATAACTGGCAAATTCCACCTCTTCACTTCCCATGATATAATCTATTCTCAATCCAGGAATATCGCCTGCATAAGTGGTACCTAGCCCACTACCTTTCTCAACGTAAGCATCTTGGAGATTGCAAGACATTAAGGAATAGGTATACGATAACGGAGTATCATTGAAATCTCCTGCTAAAATAACAGGATGAGGAGAGGAATCTATAAATTTTTGAGCCATTTCAGCCTGTATAGTTCTCATGGCCGTGGCATGTTTGACTTTGCCGATAACAGATCTCATTCCTTTCCACGTTTCCTTCTCTGCGAGGTCTACATTATTCACAAGGTCTTCGGTCTGCTCGCTGACTTTATTGGATTGAAGATGAATGTTGATAACTCTAAGGATTTGTTCTTTTACCTTGACATCCGCCCAAATAATTCTATTAGAGGTATTCGGAAAATTCAAAACGCCCTTGTCCTCAAAAGGGAAGTCTGATAAGATAAACAAGCCAGCTTTGCGAAAGCTATGTTGATAGTGTAGGTTGTCTTTCAATAATGTTTTGAATGGAGACTCTTGAAGGCAAAGTATATCTGGACGCCCAGCCTGTTTAATAAAGGAAGTGAATTGCTTTTTACAAGTCTGCTGGTTTTTTTTCCATTGTTCACTGTGTATGAGGGCTCCAATATTATAGCTCATTATAGACAGCTGGTCGGCTTGTGGATTCTGAAAAGAAAAATTGAAATAGGACCCAAAATAAGGCAGGCCCAATAAGATGGCTAAAAAAGAAAGGAGCCAGAGTTTGTTTTTGAGCAGAAGCCACCCGATGATAAAAACAAAATTGCACAGTAAGAGCCATAGAAAGGCGGTGGCAAAAAATGGGAACACCCATACCTTTACAGGATTGATGTAAGGCGCTAGATAACTCATCATCGTGGCTATAAAGAGCAAGACATTAGCGAGTATGAAAATTTTTTTGAGCGCTTTCAAGGCAATCGGTTTGTAGAAATAGTGGTATTATTTCTTGCTGGCGTCTGTTAGGAATTTCTTTTCTGAAGAGCTCAAACTATCGTAGCCCTTTAGCTTTATTTTGTCCAAAATGGCATCTAGTTGATCTTGTTCAGAAACACGATCGTCACTTACAGCGTGGGCTCTTTGCTTTCTGTTGAGCGTGGTGCGGTTTGTATTTTTATAAGCGACTTTTAGTTTTTTAGGCTTGAAAAATCCTTGCACCTTGGCAAAGAAGTTGTTGACAGGAATAGACAGGTCGTTTCCTCTATTCAAGCCAATGATGAATAAATAGCCCATAAACGCACCCCCTAAGTGTGCGATGTGTCCACCTGTATTCTTTGTGCCGATAGCTAAAGCAAAAATATCCATAACAACTACAAAAGCGGCTATGTGCTTCAGCTTGACGTCTCCAATAAAGAGCAGGCGCATATTATACTCCGGCGCCACCATAGCAGAAGCTACGACAATCGCTAAACCTGCTGCAGATGCCCCCATGGCTATGCCTCCTAAGTCCATAAACTGAGCCGCGAGGATGTAGGCTAAGGCACCCAACAAACCACCTAGCAAATAGATCGGCAGTATTTTCTTGTCTCCAATCATATCCCCAAGGATATTGCCAAACCAATAGAGGTAGAGCATATTGAAAAGGATGTGCAGAAAGCCTTCGTGCACAAACATGTGCGTGATGACCACCCAGATATGAGTCAGCGTATATAAGGCATCGCTAGAGAGCGAAATCCACTTGAGAAATAGATCGTAAGTCTGTTTAGCTACGATAGGGTCTCCTGTAAAGCTGTGGATAAGGACATAAGCTAGGTTGACAGCTAGAAATACGGCCACGTTGATAATCACCAATCGAGTAACCATGTTACCCATTTGGATCTTATATTTTACGTCTTGCCATACGGAATCGAACATCCTGCTAACTGCTTTAAGTGTTTTGCTATATATAACTCTTTTAATTAACGTACTATTTGACGAAGATGTTTACCTTTTAACATCCATTAGTCTACTCATGAAACTCTAAAATATAGCCAAAAGAGAGATTTTAAGGTTTCATTCGTTTTCGAGGATTATTTGAAGCGTCTCCAATCAAAATAACCCCATAGATTCATGAGGATAAATCCCCCAATAGCTCCACCTAGATGCGCAAAATGGGCTATTCCAGTATTAGCTCCGCCTACCCCACTGAATAAATCTAATAAGATATACGCGCCTACTAAGTATTTTGCTTTCACGGGTATGGGAGGAAATAGTAACATCAATTGGGTGTTGGGGTACAGAATCGCAAAAGCGATGGCTACACCCATAATAGCACCTGAGGCACCAACTATAGGCACAGCTCCAATAAAACCTAAATAATACAGTAGGATATGAAGCCCAGATGCAGCAAAACCACAGATGAGATAATAGAGGAGAAATTTTTGCTCTCCCAAGACACGCTCTATATGTGGTCCTAAGAAAAATAGGCCCATCATGTTGAATAGGATATGCATCAATCCATTAGGGTCATGCATAAACATATGGGTTACTAGCTGTACAGGAGCAAAGGCATCCCTAGGTCCTCCTGGCATGAACAAAATAGAATATTGTTGGAGTTGGGGTAGCAACAAAGTAAATGTTATATAAACGATAACATTGATGATGATAAGGTGCTTTACTACGTCTGTTATTCCTCTCATATTATTAAGGCATTCTAATATTGTGCTGAGTATATGTTACACAATTTTATCATAAAACAATGAAAGCGCAAAATTATTCGACGGAATGGAGGATTTGATGTAAAATAAGCGGAATTACTTTGCCTTTTCACTTGTGTAATACACAAAAAGAACATATTTTTGCCCCGCTTCTAAAGAGCTGGTTTTGGTGCCTTAGCTCAGTTGGTAGAGCAATGGACTGAAAATCCATGTGTCCCTGGTTCGATTCCTGGAGGCACCACCAAAGAAAAGACCTTTCGATTAGTTTCGGAGGGTCTTTTTTATTTAGGATGACTTAGTGCCTTCTCAGAATACAAAGAAGAAGGAGTAATTAGTGATAAATATAAATCCAAAAATAATTACAAACAGACTTAGTAAGGTTATGCCCAATATCAGACCCGCGTTCGCCATTTTTTTTCCACCGTATATTTCTGGATTATCTTTCGCTCTTTTTTTGGCTATTGCCCCTAATATAATGGCTAACACAGCAGTCGCGATACCCACAAAGGAAGCGAAAAAAGAAATGATACCTAAAACAAGCGCAGCGATCGCCATACCCTTTTTTAGTTTCGATCCTTCAGTACGGGTATTGTGACTCTGCTTCTTAGTTTTCTTGGCTAACTTTTTAAGTAAAAGTTTCATGCCCAGCCGTTGGGCTAAACTTGGCTTCTCCTTTTTTGTAAGAACGACTTTCGTTTCCTCTATTTGTTTGTTGCTGATTTCAGCTGCTGATTTTTTGACAGCATAGCTATTGAAAGGTAAAAAGAGAGCAAGGAATATTAAGAAGGATATTTTTGATAGGCGATTCACTAGTATCTTGTTAAGCATAGACTTTAGTTTAGTTTAAAAGTAAGAAAAGCCTTGAATAACCATGCATTAAGGAGTGTCTTTATTACTTTTTTAACAGATTTAGAAGAGTCAAAAATAAAAAAAAATCCAGACCCCAACGGGATCTGGATTTTTTGCTAATAGCCAAAGG
>CAYZUW010000312.1:0-5156 GCA_964481325.1 uncultured Saprospiraceae bacterium | reverse complement strand
CATCTACAACACTACCATAAATTCCTAACAATCAATATTTTGAACTTTACAAAACCAACCTGACCCCTTATAACTTGTTGGTATTTTATGTCAGACAGTAATGTACAACAGATCATGCTCGGTGAACATGTATAAGAACAATTGTCCCATGCTGTCTGTTTACAGACGATTAAGGCTGCGCGATATAATCAAGTTAATCTGTCAGTTTAAAAAGGACTTGTTTTTTAGGTATACGTCCATTGTTCTGTTTTAGGCTTTTGCAACTAAAAACAAAACGCTAACACCCTATTTTTTATCCTGACAAATGTGAATTAAAAAATTCCAATACGCTCTGCTCTGCCAACTCAAGTAGATCTTTTCGATTTTCATAAACCGTTGTCAACGTTGAGTGACCTCTTCCTTTAAGTTCCAATAATTTATAACCCTCACATTCAAGAGATCTAGAGTTCTCACTACCCGGATCCTTATCTTGCCAATCAAGCAGCACAGGCAGTGGAGTGCCACAGAAGGCGTGAGCCAATCGTTCATGCTTTCCAAAAGTAGATATTCTATCCTCTGAGTAGCGAATCGAGAGCAAAGGTGCACCTTGCTTATTATTTGCTGCCAGCTCTAGCGTTTCTTGATCAGAATCAATCTGGTGCTTACGTAGCAGTGGTAAACTTGGTTGCGCGGCAACAGCAGCAATAACTGATTCATCAATCATCATGGGGATCACAAACCCACCAGTTAGACACATGCCGAGCACGCCTACACCGGCACCACCAGCCTCTGAATGTGCATACCGACAAAGCGAACGAAGCCAATCAGTCAAAGTTGAAGGTTGGCCCTTGCTGAAAAGATTCATTTGACGTCGTATACAAATTCTAAATATATTTCTAGTACCATTTGACTTAACCCCCACCTTACCAAAAAACAATGGAAGGTATACTTTGTAACCATTTTTAATCAGAACTTTTGCAAACTCTACAACACCTTTGTTCATGCCATTCAATTCGTGCATAACAATAACAGCGGGACCTACATTTCTGCTAGCATATACCTCGTAGTCAACACCTCCATGTTTGTGATTAAACTCTTTGAAGTCCGAAAGCGCATAGGCAGCCTCAGCCATAGATAATGGCCTAGTCTCCGACTTAGGTCCACAGCCGCCGAGCGATACTGTCATCGCCGCACCTGTTTGCAATAGAAATCTTCGCCTCCGTTGGTCACTCAAAATTACTCTCCCTTAAAGTCTATCCTGCCGCCAAGTACCCTAACAGATGCACTGCTTTACACCTAGCGCCTCAACATCAAAATAGTTTACACACCGACAGCGAATATACTGTCTACGTAGTCTTCGATCTAAAACATATATTTTTTCCGTCCTTATTATATTTCAATTTATAACGTTTATTCAGTATGACAACATTTGAATTCTCGTTATTTAAAACTACAGGCTGCCCTGTAAGAGCCTGATGAAAAAACGTACATACGTAAACTTGATCATACATGCCTCTTTTATCAAAATTTTCATGACGTTTATTTTTCCCACCTTCATTCTCGCCTGCCTCAGATAGATCTATATAGACTGCATTGGGAGCTAAATTAGTACCTGGCTCTAACCCCATAGGTGTTGAATTTGGATCACGCTCATCGTAAGATTTATTGAGCACCTTATCCCATTTATTAATAGTCACATACACACTATCGATGGCGCTAATTTTCTCAACCCATTCGGCATGACCAACATCGTCAGAATCTGGCGATGAAAGAATAACATTCGAGAATAATGGTAAATTTCCATTAGAAATCCAATCACCTTTGGACCGGACGTAAGTCTCGACGACAATATTTCCCATACTATGTACAATTAAGGCAATGTCTTCGGACTGAGGATTTTTCTTTTTGTAATTCTGTATTCCCTCGAGCACCTCAGAAAATGAAATAACCGCATTATCTATTTTCGAAAGTGGGCGTGTTCTATCCTTAAATCCGAACCCAGCCTCTGAGTCCCAGCTAAACATAACTACATTTGACCCATAGCCTTTCTCAAGTTTGTGGACAGCTAAACCGGTTACTAGCGTACCACCTTGCAAACTTTTTTTCGGCTCACTCCCCCTACCATGTACAAAAAGAATGGTAGGCCCCTCTTTTTCCAATACCTCATCTAGCAGAGGTTCAATTTGTGAAGCGGAATATCCTTTTTTATCGCTAGTATACAATGCATACCTGTTGGTATAGTTACTCGAACATCCGACCAAAAGTACGAATAGCGCAGATAAGAATAACAAGTGTAATCCCATTACTTTTTCCATTTAAACGAGTTAGTTCTGCCCATCAACACTTCCAGAAATGTCAATCTGTACAGACACAAATTCATCTCATTCACAATTGACGATACTTTCTTTTCCAAATGTATAATATTGCAGTTCTCAAAAAGTGACGAGGTGTCCGACATGCAGTGCTGAACTCAAATAAATAACTACCACCCGATGCTTGCTATTATCCCGATTACTAGACGATTAAATGCTTGCATCCATAAGATTTTATACTTACTACTTCGATCTTTCTGAACTTCCATCAGTTTCTTTACGGTGCTCTGTAGCGTAAACTGAATTTCCAGGGGCTTGTCCAATGATCGAAAAAAATTGTCCCAATGGACTGGTACAAGATGCACTTTAGCTTCTCTTCCGAGTATCGAATCCAGCATACTAGGTAGCGTCTTTTCCTCCTTCGAGTCTTTAAGCATTTCCTTTAAAATCGGTAGGCTTACGAACACCATATCTGCCTCTCTAATACGGCTATTAGCACCTAAATGTTCTACCAAAAAAAACATATTTATCGCTGGGTGTTCTAAAAATACATTATAGGATTCGCTTTCCTTATACTTAAAAAATCTCTGCGATCTGGAAAAATCAACCGTACTGTCTATCGTCCCATCGAGCAGCCACTCATTCATACCAACCGGAAGATGTGAGTGTCGAGACGCTTTTTCTAACCATATTTTAAATTCACCACAAAAGACCGGCGCTCTATGAGGGCCAATAGATATTTTATTCCCAGCACACTCACCCTTTGGGTGCTCCATTGCCCCAAACTGATCTGCTGCAATTTTGTAAACATCTTCAGAACCGATTAAATTCGCACTGTACTCATTTGCAATAACAGGAGAATCAAGTGCATGGTCATAGTGAGAATGAGTCATAATCAGGGAATCAATTTTTTCAAATTCATTTTTCTGCAACTGTCGTGTAATCTCAGTCTTATCATATAGTATCTTTCCAAAAGCAACTTTAAACAAACCAGGTCGGCTTAAAAACCCATCAATTAAAAGCGTTCGCTTTTGATCACTCAATAATATTGTTGTATTACCAAGAAATGTAATCTCCAAATTGCCAATCCATTCAGGATTAGCCCGAATGTTCACCAATGGATGTGATGGAATATTAGATGGTGTGCAAGCACAAAGCATAAAGGAAGATAATATAATAGTCTTTAGATGCAATTTAGAAAAAATCACCATTTATCCATATAAATATCCGTACACCACCACACACTGTAAAACTTCCAATAAGCTAAACGGAGTTATATTGTCACTAACGCACTACGGTATTCTCATCAGAGGTTATCGCAATAACCGTCACTCATCAAAATAAACCAGCAACTTAAATAACATTTAAAACTAAATACCAAATCTCGTATGTCACTCCACTTGCGGTAAAGATCGAATAAAATTCCATAACAATTCACCCATCTCTTTATCAAGCACATCATTATGTGCAGATAAACCCAAATCCTCGTCTTTACTTACAATTGATGAAGCATCAACCATTAATACTTTGTCAGTTGGAATATCAATTGATGCTCCTTTAATCCACGTTTCAGTTTTAAATACCTTCGGATTCGCATTTGCCAGTCGCCACCCTTGCTTAGCACCAACATTACTAGCTCCAGTGAAATAATGTGCAAAAGGATTCGCTTTGTCATTTACTGATGTGGTTAACACTATTTTAGTTGGAAGTGATTTGAAATCAGAATATGGATAACCTTCTCTACCTGATTTTTCTACAAACCGACGACCACTGACAGCCCCCTGCAAACCTAGAAATAAATCCACGGAACTATTGCTCTTATATTTGGAATTCAAGTGATCAGAAGAAAATAATGCACGACTTAAAAGTCGCACTCCAAAACTATGGCCTAATAAAACGATTTTTGGCCTTTCCCAATCTGGGAGGTTCGCATCCTCGATCGCGATAGGCAATTTATAATTTACAATCCAATTTGCCCATGTATATCCAATTTCATCCGCATCATTTGCCTTATTAGGATAACTGAAAATATGACCGATTTTCCGTTTTAACCATGAGTCAGAGATAGTCGCCCAAGCGGATGGCCATGTAAATGCTATGACTAATGGTTTAAATATTTCCTTTTTTTCATCAGCTACTGACGAAAGGTTTTTAAGTATTTTCTTATATCTCCACAAAGACTCCACTTGATCATTGTTCCATCCCATACTCATAACCAATATATGGGTATATTTATTGTTAAGCTGATCAGTAAGGTCATTAAACATTTTATCGACTTCACTAAACGATCTTTCGTAGTTATACACACCATCCAAATCTTCTTCATAAGCATTATACAAATATTCTTGATTAGGTATATTTTTTGTTATTTGAGTAACAAGCATCGCTTTTTTTTGCCCTGTTGTTACTGATGAATATTTTTTGTTTCTTTTTTTACTAATCTGTTCAGAGCTGGATAGAACACTAAATCTTTTTCCATATGCTAAGTTCGAATCAAGACCTGGTAAATATTCATCATCTCTAATTTTAGTATCGCGTTTTTCAATACCAACTATGTATGCTGGATAACCTTCTAGGAGAAAATGTTCTGCCCTCCCGAGTTCCTTATATGCACGATCTGTTTGTATGTTTGTATTGCTACACCCTATAAGAAATGTCAATACAATGCAGCCTGTAAAATACTTGCACTTCATTTAAACACTCCTTAACATTTAAAATTAAATTACAATACCTAGCTTAAGGGCACCGAAATTCTTTGCCCAATCATCTAGTATCTGTAACTTTGCTTGAAGTTTAAAACGCACCCCTTAGTAGAAATTTGATTAAGAACCTCCTACTGCTATGAGCGCGGTGGCAATCAATACA
>CAYZUW010000311.1:0-5192 GCA_964481325.1 uncultured Saprospiraceae bacterium | reverse complement strand
AAACCATAAAAAAAAATGGCCCGTGCGTCTAGGGGTTAGGACGCCAGGTTATCATCCTGGAAACAGGGGTTCCCTGTCCGACTGTCGTCAGACAGGCGGGGATTCCCAAGAGGGTTTGAAATGAAAAAGTGAATAGCCAAAACACTAAAAAAAATGGCCCGTTCGTCTAGGGGTTAGGACGCCAGGTTTTCATCCTGGAAACAGGGGTTCGATTCCCCTACGGGCTACAATAGAAAAGGCTCTAAGATTAAATTCTTAGAGTCTTTTTTTATTGTCAAGTGCAGAATCAATTCTACTAACTTGCTGTAACGGAGATTAATGCAGTCAAGTAGGGTTTTGTTGACCAAACTGAAATAATTATTCATTTAAACACACAAAGCGGATATATGCTGTTGGGCACATATCCGCTTTTACTTTTTAACAAATACTCTTTCTAATATCTATTAAATTCTACTCGTCTATTTTTACTTCTGCCTGCAGCTGTATTATTCGTGGAGATTGGTCTTTTGTGACCAAACCCAGATGACTTTAATCTATGTGCGGAAATTCCTTTACTAATCAAATAATCCTTACATGCTTGCGCACGTTTTTTAGACAAATCTAAATTCTTAGCTGGGTTACCAGTTGAATCAGTGTGTCCCTCGATACTCATTTTTAGAGTACTATGTTTTCTCATTAGATCAACCAATTGGTCTAATTTAACTTTACTGTCACTTTTTAAAATATTTTTACCTGTTTCAAACTCTACGCTTGCTTGAATATCCAATAACATTTTAGTCTCTTTTATTGAAAGTGGACAACCATCATTTTCTACCTTACCTATTTCATTAGGACATCTATCATCAGCATCAAATACTCCATCGCCATCACTATCTGGAGGACAACCTGTTGAACTATTATAATTTACGTTAGGACATTTATCATTGACATCGTATACCCCATCACCATCAGAATCTCTTGGGCAACCATTATTACTCTCTACCCCAGCTAGTTCAGGGCAATTATCATTGGTATCATATATCCCATCTTTGTCTATATCAGAAGGACATCCCTTATTAGCCTCTATTCCTGCCAGATTTGGGCATCTATCCTTTGCATCCTTTATTCCGTCATTATCAGAATCTAATTCTACAACAACAGGCGGTACTATATTATTCAAATTAGGGCGTTCTCTTCCCATCAACATATACCAGAAAAGCCACATAAATAGTAGAATAACCACAATGGCTATTAAAAAATCATCTCTTTCTTTTTTGTTTGGAAACCCAAGTAAGTAGTTACTCATAAGGTGTTTGTTCTTTTTGTTTTAGTGATTTGTAAGTTCCTTATATTTTATGACTGTTAAAATAACAGGAAGTAACTATTATTAGGTACAAAAAGGACGTATAACAACAATTCCAATATTCGGTTTTCATTAAACCCAAATAGTACTTAGCGCAATAATGTAAAATCACCTTTTATCAGTAATTCTTGTTCATCTCTAAAACGCAGAATTATCTCATAAACATAAACACCAGGCGAGGCAGGTTCATTTCTGAAGTTTCCATCCCAGCCTATTTCTGGACTATTAGGAATTCCATTTTCAACAGAATGGACTTGTACGCCCCACCTATTGAAGATTTTGTAGCTTGTTATTTGAGAAACATCCTGTTCTTCTGTGAAGGGAAATATTAGATCATTTAACCCATCTAAATTTGGAGAAAATACATTGGGCATATAAAAATTTTGGCAATCTTCTGTGGACACAAAAATATCGTCTATCGAGGCACCACAATCATTAGACACTTGAAGCGAAAAAAGCCCTCCTCTATTTACTATAATACTATCTGCAGTACTACCATTACTCCACAGAAAACTTACATTTTCTATTTCTTCTAATGGTCTGAGAAAAAATCCAGCGCTTCTTTGACATACAGTAGTATCAGGCCCAAGTTGCACATCTGGACCTTCTGTTTCGAAAGCAAGTCTGACCCAATCTTCAACAATACACATATCGTCTATGGTAACAGTAACATCATACCTACCATTCCTATTAAAGGACTCGATGGGTTCATTTAACATGGTTGACCATAGATAATTTGTTGCATTATAGCGGATTGGATCTATAGTAGCATCTATAGTCAATACATCGTCCAAACATAAAGTAGTATCCTCTATTATAAATTCGCGAGGACCAGGTATCTCATGCACATCAATACTTATTTCATAATTTAGCACTTCATCACAATATCCCGTTTCTATCTCAAGAGAATATACTATATCAGAGTCTGGGGTGCCTACTGGATTGGGAGAGTTCTCAAAAGCAAGGCCTTCTGTGGGTGTCCAATTATATCGTTCGCCACCACGTACTGCGTTTATCTGTGTTTTTCCTCCTTGACACAAGACAACATCTTGCAACCTATCCGTCAAGGTATTGACAACAACGCATACTTCTTGCTGATTTTGAGCTTGGCTTGTACTGGCTGAAAAACCATAAAATACATCTGGATTGCCTTCAAAAACATCGTTTATCAAATCAATTTGAAAATTGATTCTTTCTTCGCAGTCAAACAATACAGTTAAAGTGTTGGTCAGGGGTTGCCAATCAATTTTTACAGCATGCCAATTTCCGTCCTCGATATCACCTCCTGCATTTGCTATTACTGGACCCTGTAGATTATTTATACTAGAATGGTTAAAATCACCATCACGACTTAGAGCAATGTGATCAAAATCTGGGTCATTATTGGTTACATTGGAGACGGTGTCTTGAAATGTATCAATCTCAACTACAATAGAAGGCTGATTCATCCCTAATCCAAAAGTAGGATTTGTAGAAGTAACAACTTGATTGTCTCTTTGAAAAAAAAAAGCAATCCCGTCTCCTCCTTCATTCTCATTTCCAAAAAATAATTCTGTATATAGCGTAACTGGCTCCGTTAAATCTATCACTCTATTAGAAATTATCTTTCCATTCGATTGCACAGAATCCCTTGTCAATCGAAAACAATCAGTGTCAAATCTTTCTGCTGAACCTTGCACTCCAAACTGAGCGCATAAGCTATGCGCTATAAAAAGACTTAAACAGATAAAAAAAAATCTATTTGTACCCACTTTATAGCTTTATATTAAAAAATTTAAATTATCACTCATTAAATGGCCAGATATCGTCTCAATCAAAAATCAATGCCCTTTTAATAAATTACATATGTTATTTAACTAAAGTAACAAAATTGAATCCAATTTCATTTTTAAACCGAAATATGAACCTTAGGTCCACTTTCAGTATTTATAACTAGTAAAGAATTGCAAAAGTAGTATATTAACGAATAAATAAACGGAATAATAGCATAAATGGCGGATATAAAAACGATTATATTTGATTTAGGAGGCGTACTTATCGATTGGAATCCTAAATATGTTTACAGAACCATATTTGATTCAGAGGAAAAGGTTGAATGGTTTGTCACTAATATTTGCTCTCTTGCTTGGAACGAAGAGCAAGATGGTGGTAGACTAATATCCGATGCCAATGAGACATTAATAGCTAAACACCCGGAATACGAAAAAGAAATATTAGCGTATTACGATCGCTGGGAAGAAATGCTCAATGGCTCAAACGAGGATGTGGTTAAAATTTTAAGATCTCTAAGAGATAATCCTAAGTATAGAATCTATGCCCTTACCAATTGGTCCGCAGAAACCTTCCCCAAAGCCCTCGAACAATTTGACTTTTTAAAATGGTTTGAAGGTATTATTGTATCAGGTAGAGAGCATCTCAAAAAACCAGACCCTGCTATATATGACTTGATTGTAAGGAGGTACCAAATAAATGTGGAGAGTGCAATTTTCATTGACGATAATCAACGAAATGTAGATGCATCTAACAAATATGGTTTACCGGCCATTAGATTTGAGACCGCCAAAAAACTACAAAAGAAATTAAACGAATTAGGAATTGATGTATAAGAATAGACTATTTAATAGCTTGATTTTCGGTTTCTAATCTTTTAGCTTTTTCCCAAACTACAGATTGGCTTCCTTTAATAAATCTGAAAAAGCCCAAATAAACAGAATAATTCATCACGCAAAAATAATAAGGAATAAAGAACACCTTAAATTTCAGCTTTTGTTTTTCAAGTAGATAACCAACTAAGGCAGCTGTATAAAAAGCAACTTGCCCCATAAATGTCAATACAAAAAATAAATTTCCATTAAGAGCTAGTGGAATATTCACAATTAATAATACAATTAAGGCCAAAGGAGTCAATGTCCAGCGCAATACTCGATGGGAAATATATTGAAAAGACAAAACTCCATACTTGAATATATTTAATAAAGGAGTTAGCCTTGAAATGGCTTGCAGTCCACCCGCAGAAATTCTAATTTTTCTTTTTAGCTCTTCTCCAACTGAGGCAGAAGCACTTTCTACAGCATAGGCTCCAGCTTCATACCGAACCAAATATCCCTGCATTGCAATCTTTAAGGTCATAAAGAAGTCCTCAATTACCGTATCTTTAGGAACGGCTTGGTACAATTTTGTACGCAGTGAAAATAACTCGCCAGCTGCACCTACGACACTATATAATTCTGAATCCCATTTTTTTAAGCTCGATTCGTATTTCCAATAAAATCCTTCACCAGCCGAATTAGCAGAATCTACTTCTTCCATGCTTACTCGTTTTTCTCCTGCCACAGCGCCTACTTTAGGATCAGCATAGTGCGCCACAATATTTCGAATGGCCATCTTATTAACAAATGTGTTTGCATCCGTATATATAGTGATTGGAGTATCAATAAATTCCATGATTCTTTCTACAGCTGCAATTTTACCTTTTCTTTCATCACTATGATACAAACTCCATTTAACACCTGCATCAAAAGGAAAATTCTCTACCTTATTTGGAGTTTCATCGCTTGAACCATCTGTTACGAATAAAAATTCGATCTTTTCTTTAGGGTAATCAAATTCTAAACAGTTTTTTATCTTATTTTCAATCCAATCCTCTTCATTATAGGCAGCGACTACAAAAGTAACTTTAGGCAAATCAGATTCTGGAAACCCTTTTACCTCTAGCTTACCTTTATATAATCTCTTGAATTTCACCAAAGTAAATAGTAAAACTCCATACCCTATGTAGGTATAAAGGATAATAAATAATGAAAAAAAGAATATTACTTTCAAAGTGACTTAATTAATTATAAAAGGTCTA